>NZ_WEII01000006.1:0-118166 GCF_009183805.1 Bacillus sp. B2-WWTP-C-10-Post-4
ATACATATTTATATTTGCTCTTTGGATATTCCTTATACCAAATGAGTCGAATATAAAAGAAATCGGGATTCTTTTCTTATTCTGTTTCGCTGCACTTTTTTCTTGCTATTGCTTATGTAAAGCGATTAGAAAAATGACGCATGGTGATAAATTATTTTGGATTTTATTATTATGTACTTGTCTATGCGGGTTAGCTATGGAAATAACTTTATTTCTTCCTTCACTTTCTATTCATAAGCAAGTTATATTCTCATATAAAGCATTACCTTTTTTTATCATACAATATGTTTTACTCTTTGTTGGATTTGCTATAAAGTTTATAAAAATTTACTCTATTAAGGGTCTTGCTCAATTTTCATTCGATAGCATCTTTATTGTTATTATGAACATTTATTTCACTTTAACTTTTATCTTGGACCTTTCAAGCTTCCGTATGTTAACAAAGGAAACTTGGATTTTAATTGGCTATTTTATTGCACAATCATTAGTAATTTACGCCGTTATTAGTCTTTATAGAAGAGAACAATATTCTTCTAGTAGAATCGCATTAATTATCGGTTTCACTATTATACTCGTATACGGTTACATTCATCTGTTTCAATTAAATTTTGGGATGAAAACTTCTCCTGAATTTAATTATTTAATACACACTGCTTCTATTTTATTAATTGGACTTTCTTCCATACTATATATCTTGGATAAACCAATGCAACATGAAACGAAAGCAAAATATTATCGATTCGATTATGTACGTTTTATACTACCTTATTTTAGTATAATTATTACTTTTTCCTTTATTATCATTCAACCTTGGAATGATAAATTTATGTTAATTGGTCTCGTATTATCACTTATTTTGTTATTCTTGCGGCAACTTTACATGTGGAAAGATAATCAAGCACTAATCCTTACATATGAACAGTTGACTACACAACTAGAGGATGAAGTTGAAGAAGGTGCATTTGCATTATCAAAAAGTGAACAACGCTATAAGTCTTTATTCGAAGATCATCCCGATGCCGTTTTCTCTTTAAATATGAATGGCATTTTTCAACAATCTAATAAGGCTTGCGAAAGCTTATTTACTGCCTATTATTGCCAAGTGGCAAGCTATTCTCTGGTACACTTCATTGATTCAAAAGACCACGAACTACTAAAGAAGGCTTTACAAATTACAAAGGAAGGTAGGCCACAAACGTTAGAAGTTCGGACAAAAGAACAAGAAGGCTATTATTATTATCTTCATATTACACTTATCCCTACTTTTATAAACAAAGAAGTGGTCGGAATGTTTGGGATAGCACGTGATATTACCACCTTATATGAAAAACAAAAACAAGTAGAACATTTAGCCTTTCACGATGCACTTACTGGATTACCAAATCGCCGAAAGTTCGAAAAAGATTTAAAAGCCATTTTAAATACAGCTCAAACTAACGCAAATGATGTCGCCGTCATATTCCTTGATTTAGATCGATTTAAAAAAATTAACGATAGACTTGGTCATGACGTCGGAGATTTATTATTAATTGAAGTAGCAAAAAGATTACGCGGTTGCTTGCGTTCAAAAGATATCGTCGCTCGCCAAGGTGGAGATGAGTTTACAATTCTATTACCAGAAATGTACTCAGAAAAAAGTGCAATTTTTATAGCTGAACAGATTTTAACTATTTTAAACAAACCATTCTTCATTCAAGGCGAAGAACTCTCTATTACACCAAGTATCGGAATTGCGATGTACCCTGATTATGGAACTGATGTAAATGAGTTAATGAAAAATGCTGATATGGCTATGTATCGTGCGAAAGCAAATGGAAAAAACAGATTTGTTTTCTTCTCAAAAGAAATGAGCATCGCTCAAAATGAAATTCAATTCTTAGAAGGTGAACTTTCAAAAGCATTACAACAAAATGAATTTTTCCTTGAATACCAGCCACAAGTAAGCACAAAAACAAAACAAATTATCGGTTTTGAAGCATTAATACGTTGGAAGCATCCAAAACTCGGTATCGTATCTCCTGCCCAATTTATCCCTCTAGCAGAGGAAACTGGTTTTATTATTGAACTTGGCAATTGGATTTTACGTACTGCCTGTTTAGAAGCAAAAAGATGGCATAATCAAGGTTTTTCTCACTTAAAAGTTGGTGTGAATTTATCTGTTGTTCAATTTAACCATGCAGATTTAATCCCAACTATTTCAAAGGTGTTGGAAGAGACAGAACTGAAACCAGAAGCACTAGATATTGAAATTACGGAAAGCATCGCAATTAATCAAAATCAATCTGTAGTTGCAAAACTAGAACAACTTCAAAATCTCGGTATTCAAATTTCAATCGACGACTTTGGTACTGGTTATAGTTCTTTAGCTTATTTAACAAAATATCCAATCAACACATTAAAAATCGCTCGAGAGTTTATTTGTGGAATTACAACTAGTCCTTTAGAAGAAGCAATTGTCTCTTCCATTATTACACTATCAAAAGAACTAAATTTAAAAGTGATTGCAGAAGGTGTAGAAACAGCAGAAGAATGGGAATTTTTACATAAACAAAATTGTGATCACATTCAAGGATTCTTTATTAGCAAACCTGTTTCTAGTAAAGACGTTTGGATGTTACTCCATAAAAAAACAACCGTCTAAATAAGACGGTTGTTTTTTAGAACTCAAAAGGTACTTCATTAGCTAATTGTATCTCTTGATTATTATGAGAAATTATTTGGTTTTTCTCTAATGCTGTATCTCCTAATGAAATACCCCATGCCATCGCTAACGTTAGTAAACTACCAATAAGTAGTTTTTTCATATTCCATCACCCGCATTTTTTCTTTAAATATATCATGAAAAATTATCCAGACTTTATGCAATTATGCATATTTGTTCTTTATGTCTTTTTTATTTCTTCATTTTTTTTATAAGTGATTCTTTTAATTCATGGTTTCCTAATATATCAAAAAAGAAGCATGCTTTTTCGTAAGCATCTTCAATTTCTGCTCTATCACACCCAAGTTTTGCTAGGCATTCACCTTTTCGAAAGTATAACTGTCCAATCAATGTCATACTGTTAATTCGACACGATAGGTCAATAGCTTTATTTGCGTGACAAAGCGCTTCTTCGTATTGATTGTCTATGTATAATGCTTTTGCATGATTATGTCTCACCTTCACATCAAACTCTTTATTATCATGCAATGCCTCTAATTGTTTTAATATATTTTCAAACAAATCAATACCCTGCTTCAAATAGCCGTTTTCAGCATAAATGTTTGCAATTGCGTTTTCAATATAAAGGTTCTGATATACATCTATTCCTACCAGTTGTTGATTGAGCAATTTCTTTAATTCTAAAATGCAATATTCGTAATCGATTTTTTTCAATACGTAAGCAGCTACATAATATTGCCATTGAAGAAATTGCTGAAGCTCGGGATGATATTCTTCCTTTTTCAATTCATTGCATACTCTATTATAAATTTCTTTATATTTTTTTTGCTTACAAAGCAGAATAATTTGATCTTTTAACTGCTTATTCCTCTCAATATCAGAATAAATAAGTACCTCATAAAAATGAATGATGGGAACTTGTAATTTTGCTGCAATACCTTGCAATATATCCATACTTGGGTATACCGCGCCCGATTCAATTCGACTTACTTCCGATTGATGACATATGTTCTCGGATAACTGTTTTTGTGTTAATCCTCTCATCACCCTAATTTTCTTAATTTCACTTCCTAATTTTTCTGCGTGCATACTTACTCACCATCCCATTATAACAATCTAATTTTTTAAGTTGTCATACCACTACAATAATGTGAATTCGACAATTTTTGATATGAAATAATGCATAATATATATATAATTCGGCAAATTTTTCATACAATTCATCTCACATACAATAATAGATTAGGAGTGTTATAGATGAATTATAGAAAACTTGCTAGTGCTTTCGTTACATTCGGTCTTCTTTGCCCTTTATCAACAGAAGCTATTCATGCTCAAGAGTTAGACAAAAGTGCAGTCAAAGTTGAAATTGCTCAGCCTGGTTTAACAATCGGGAAATTAACACAACCTCAAAATGATACGAAAGAAAATATTGCTAAAAAGTATTTAAAAGGTGAGGTAAATGGGGCGAAAGCTCAACAAGAACAAGTCACTACTGAAAAAAATGTAGATTTCCAACCTACAAATAAAGAAACTAAAGAAAATCAAACCGAAGTTCGCCTTGCACAAACATATAAAAACTATAAAGTATATGGCCAAGATCTCATTGTAAAAGTAGATAAAAATGGAGTGATCACAACTGTTAGTGGTAAAGTTGTTCAGAATTTAAATCAACAACCTAATCTTACTATAACAAATTTTTTGTCGAAAAATGAAGTAAAATCTAAATTACGCGATATAGTTCAAATTCCAAGTGATGCAGTTGAGACAGAATTCTCTAGCGAAACCGTTGTTTATAAGAAAAAAGATGGCTATTATACATTCGCAACTGTTATTACATTTACTTATGAAAACAATGAACAAATTATAAACGGCAATGCTATCGTTGATCTAAAAACTGGCGAAGTACTTTTCCAAGAAAAGTTCATTAAAAACAAAGAGAATAAGACTATAAATCAAGTAACATCACCTAGATTATCCCCTGCAAGTGAGCAAGGAACTGGGAAAAATGCACTTCAAGAAAACATCTCTTTCAATATTGCCAAAGGAACTGATGGGAAATTTTATTTAGCGGATTTATCACGCGGAAATGGTATTTATATTTATAATGCAAACTACGCCGATTCCCTCGGAGGATATAGTCAAGCTGGTTATCCAGGGACACTAATTTCAAGTAGCAATCCTAATTTTGCAGATAAAGAAGCCGCGGGCGCTATGAAGAATATGAGTGATATTTACGATTACTTTAAGAAAGAACATAATCTAAAAAGTTACGACAATAAAGATTCAAAAGTTGTTGCTAGTGTACACGGTTTTGATTCTACTGAAGTTAGTGATGGTGTAAAAGAAGACTATGTAAATGCATTTTGGCATCCCGCTTGGAACCAAATGGTATTTGGTGATGGTTTAGGCGGAAAACTAACATCCGCTCTTGATGTAACAGCTCATGAATTTGGACATGCTGTATTCAGTGGCACGACGAAAAATAAAGTCGTGAGATATCCAAGCGCTGAAACATCTGCACTAAACGAGGGATTAGCGGATTTCTGGGGTACACAAATCGAATATTACGTAAAGAAAGATAAAGGAAACTGGATTATGGGCGATACATTAGGTGGCCTAACAATTCGTGATATCCCAAGGGAAATTGGTGACGGCGGTCATAAATTATATACAAATTTACAAGATTTCTATAACGATGGTAATAATCAAGAATCACACGTGAATTCTGGTATTATCAGTCACGTATTATATCAATTAGCTGAAGGTAAAACATATAACGATGTTGCTGTTCAAAAACAAGGAAATGAAAAAGTAAGTAAAGTTGTTATGCGTGCATTGCAAAATTATGCAACTTCCGCTGAAGACTTTGAATCACTTCAATCTCATATCGTACAAGCTGCAAAAGATTTATATGACACTGCCGTATCAAATGAATTTGCAAAAGCATTTGAAGCACATGGTTACAAACCGTTACAAAAAGTAAATAAAGTAATAGAAGTACAATAATTATAAAAAGAAGGTTACCTCTCATAGGTAACCTTCTTTTTATATCCAACCCTTTTCTTCCGCAATTGTAATTGCCTCAATTCTATTTTTCGCATCGAGCTTCGTTAATACTTCAGAAATATAATTACGTACTGTGCCCGGCGAAAGATAAAGTGCCTTCGCAATTTCGTTTGCCGTCTTTCCTTCTTTCGCAAGCAACAATACTTCCTTTTCGCGATCTGACAACGGATTTTGCTCCTGCCATAGGCCGAACATTAAATCTTGGGAGACCTCTCGTTTTCCCTTCATTACATTACGAATTGCTGCCGCTAAATCTTCACTTGGGCTATCTTTTAACAAATATCCGTGCACACCAGCTTTCATTGCTCGTTCAAAATAACCAGGTCTTGCAAATGTTGTTAAAATCATTACTTTGCATGATGATTTTTCTTTCTTTAAAGTCTCAGCGATATCCAATCCACTTTGAATCGGCATTTCAATATCCATAATACTTACATCTGGCTTTAACGATTCAATTAATTTTAACGCCTCTTCCCCGTTCGCAGCTTGTCCAATTACTTCGATATCATCTTCTAGATCAAGCAGAGCCCCTAACGCACCACGAAGCATCCGCTGATCTTCTGCAATAATAATTCGGATCATGCCCTCACCTCATCTTTTCCTGTTCTAATAACAACTGGAACTTTTACTGTTAACAACGTCCCCGGATTGATTGTACCTAGTTCAACAAATCCATCAATAAGAGCAATTCGTTCTTTCATGCCACGAATACCATTTCCATCATGATTTTGATCTGTTAAACCGATTCCGTTATCTTCTACTTTCAAAATCAGTTCACCTTGTGATTCTAATACAGAAACTGCGCACCGCGTCGCCTTACTATGTTTTACAACATTTGTAACGGCCTCACGTAAACACATCCCGACAATATTTTGTTCAATTGGTGATAACGAGCTCGATCTTGCTTCTTGCCTCACTTCTAATTCAATATTAGCTGCTTGTAAGATTGCTTTTATTTGCTCTAGCTCTTCTTCTACCGTAATCATACGCATATCAGAAATTAATTCTCTCAGCTGTTTTAAGGCTGTACGAGACGTTTGTGTAATTTCCTTCGCTTCCGCACTTGCACGCTCTGGATTTTTTACGATTAACTTCTCTACAAGCTGGCTTTTTAAAGTAATAAGAGATAACGTATGCCCTAATGTGTCATGAAGATCTCTTGCAATCCGCTGCCGTTCTTCACGTTTTACTAAGTCTTTAATTTGCTCGTTCGCCTCATCTAATTGATTTCTTAACATCTTTTTCTGATTAAAATTACGCATACCAAATGGCGTAAGAAGCATTAAAATAAACATCGGAACGATATTTACTAAACTTGTAGTTGTTATTTGATTCATATTTACAAATAAAAATGCTCCAAGCATTATAACTAAAGAGCATAACAGCACTCGAAATACTTTCTTATTTGGCGCAAATCCCATCGCACTTGCTGTGAAAAAGCCAAAAAATATCATAAAAGGATTATAAAATAAAGCAAATAAAAAGATGAGTATCATTTGAATGCATGCCCATAAAATAAACGTCTTCTGAACAAAATAAAGCTGACGGTATGTGATAATAAAAAGTATCAACATACCGCTTCCTAGCACAAGCTTCCACCCTGATGCTTGTGCTAAATGGTAAATTGGAAATAATAAATACACAAGCCACATGTACGGAAAAAATCCCATATGTTTCGGAAAAATCTCAATCCTCTTCTTCTCTATCATTTATACCGCTTCCTGTCTTTTTCTTATATATATTGATACTACAACAAATATAAGGAAATAACCTCCTAATACCGCGATATTTTCCCACCCAATTGATTTTCCAGCTACAATATCCCACGCACCACTTCCGAAATGGTATGTCGGTGTCCATTCACCAATCGTTTTTAATATTTTTGGGAATACTTCAATCGGCATCCACAATCCGCCAACTATAGCTAAACTCATATTTAAAATATTTGCTAAGCCAGCAGCTGCGTCCGCCTTCTTAATGGAACCTATTACTGTTCCTAACGCTAAAAATGGTGTTACCCCTAACAATAACCATAACCCCGCACCAATCCATTGCCCTACCGTTAACTCAACATGATTAATTAGTATCCCTGCAATAAAAATAACTAATATTGAAAAAGCATTTACTACTGTTTGAGCGATAATTTTTGCTGTTAAATATGCTCCCTCTGGAAGCGGTGTAATTTTTAAAAGATGTGTCCATCCTTGCCCTTTTTCCTGAGAAAGTCTCACACCGAAACTAAAGAGTGCAGTCCCTACAATACTGAAAGTTGCCATCGAAATTAAATAATGTGCTTTCCACGCATCTCCGTTTTGTGGTACTTGAACAACATTTGTAAAAATGTAGTAAAACATAACAGGCATTAATAATGAGAAAAAGATAAATAATTTATTGCGGAATGTACGTAAAATTTCTATTTTGCACTGCATCCATAACGCTCTCATGCGATTTCCTCCTTCTGATTTGCGACAAACTGTTCAAATGCCTCATCAAGGCTTCCACGTTCAATTGAAACATCTGTTACAGGTAAACTCCTTTGATAAATGGCTTTTAAAGTTGCATCCGTATCCTCCGTTGTTAAAATGAAGCATCCTTCGTTTGACTTTACTTCTGTTACATTTGGTAATTCCTTTAGTAATTTTGTAGGAATGCTTTCCTTTGAGTAAAATGTGATTGTTTTTCTCGAAATTGTTGCTTTCATTTCGTCTGGTGTACCATCTGCGATAATCTTTCCGTTCGCAAATAATAAGATACGATTTGCTAAAGCATCTGCTTCTTCTAAATAATGCGTCGTTAAAATAATCGTTTTCCCTTCACTTGCTAACTTTCGAATCGTTTCCCAAAATATTCTTCGAGACGTAATATCCATTCCGACTGTCGGCTCATCTAAAAATAACAAAGCTGGATTTCCCGCAAGTGCAAGCGCAAAGTTTAACCTTCTTTTTTGCCCACCTGATAACTTCTCACATCTTTGCTTTCGCTCTGATTCTAAATTTGATAACTGCAGTAACGTTTCTTTCGCTATAGGATTCGTATAATAACTACGGAATAACTCAATTGCCTCTTCCACCGTAATACTATCAATGACACTTACTTCTTGCAGCATTGCACCGAGGCTATTACGAACATCTTTATGCTTTGGACTCTTTCCAAATATAAAGACCTTACCTTCTGTTGGGTCCTTTAATCCAAGCATCATCGACATCGTCGTTGTTTTCCCCGCACCATTCGGACCAAGTAACGCTACTATTTCCCCTTTATTTACATGGAATGAAACATTATTTACTGCGTTTTTATGTTTAAATGTTTTAGAAACACCATTTACTTCAATAATCTTTTCCATCTCTCCACCCCCGCTGTTTCTTATATTTACATTGTATTACTTGGAAAACTTAGGAAACAGTATAGTGCGTCATAACATCGATATGACAATTGTCATGTATTCTTTATGAGAGGAATCAACCCGCATACCGCAAGCGAGTAGCAGGACGAAAATAAACATGATACAATCGGATAAGATATATATTCGAGGAAGGACAGTGGTTTTCATGATTATTCGTAATGAACAAGATTTAGAAGGCTTACGAAAAATTGGCCGCATCGTTGCGCTTGCACGTGAAGAAATGAAAAAACAAGCGAAGCCAGGTATGACAACGAAAGAGCTTGATTTGATCGGTAAAAAAGTATTAGATGAGCATGGTGCTATTTCTGCACCTGAAAAAGAATATGATTTTCCAGGTGTAACTTGCATTAGTGTAAATGAAGAAGTTGCTCATGGTATTCCAGGAGATCGTGTATTAAAAGAAGGCGACTTAGTAAACGTCGATGTATCTGCTGCACTTGATGGCTATTATGCAGATACAGGCATTTCATTTGTTCTTGGAGAAGACGAGGCAAAAGAAAAACTTTGCCAAGCAGCGGTTGATGCATTTTGGGCAGCAATGAAAAAGGTTAGAGCTGGCTCAAAACAAAATCAAATTGGTCGTGCTGTTTCAAACTTCGCACATAAAAGTGGATACAATGTTATTCAAAACTTAACTGGTCACGGCATTGGTCTTAGCTTACATGAAGCACCAAATCACATTTTAAGTTACTATGACCCAATGGATAATGCGCTTCTAAAAGACGGTCTTGTTATCGCTGTAGAACCTTTCATCTCTATGAAAGCTGATCATATTATTGAACGTGGTGACGACGGTTGGACATTCGTTACACCTGATAAAAGTCTTGTTGCACAATGTGAACATACCGTTGTCGTAACACGCGGTGAACCAATAATCTTAACAGAAATCTAATACCAAAAACGGCTGTTTTGTAGATTTATTCCACATAAAACAGCCGTTTTTTATTTTTGGGAAAATATGTGAACTAGTGTTGAACTCTTTATCATTTAAGTATATAATCTTTAGCGGAGGTTACTTAAGCTTATCTTTACTAAAAAGATATTGTAACTAAGGAGTAAAACACCTTCTTTCTTATTGTTTAAACAGGCTCAAAAATGACCGTAGTAACGTGTTAGTCGAATATTCTGTAATCCTTATATTTCTCTAACAATGTAAGAAACTATCACCTTTCAACTTCGGTCCACTAATCGCACAACTCTCTTTAGACAAAATAAATGACTATTTTCAAAGTATATATTGTCTTCATTCTGACCAAAACCAACCCTATCTAGATTTTTATTTCCACATAACTTTAAGGCAAAAATAAGCCTTCACAAAGGGATACACTACATTGGTTAGTATGTATCGTAAAACTTACCTTTATAACCATTCTTTTTTACTAGATATACATGAAAACTATCTCACATATAAAGGTCTGATATCATTATTTATATCAGTATTTTTTTCGACATTTTTTGTCGAATTGTGTATATTTCCATAGAACTGTGTAAATATACATTTTGTTTTACGTTAAATAATATTGCTTTGAACATAATTCTGTTTGTCTGAGAACGCGTATAGAAACGGAGGGATAACAAAAATAAATAGCTTATAACAAATACTTTTAATATTCCATTTGTTCATGTGGAATAAGTCCCCAATGGACAAATGAATGTTCAGAGGAGGAAAAATGAAAAAACTTTTTAATGTATGTTTAATTGTATTCGTACTATTTTCGCAACTTGCTAGTTTTCCATACAATCAAGTAAGAGCGGAGACCTTAACAGGAGATTCCTTATTTGACACTGTTGAAATGAAAGATGAGACGAATCATATTATTGACGAATCAAAAAATCCTAACAATTTAATAAAGATAGGATCAACCATTCAAGTAGAATACGCTTGGTCAATAAAGGATCAACAAGTTGTACACGCAAATGATACAGCAGTAGTTCAAATACCACTTGCATTAAAAGTATCTAAAGATTTGCAAGGGGATTTAGTAACAGATCAAAAAAATATTGGTCAATATTTTATAACAGCTAAAGATAATAAATTAAAATTAATATTTAATGATCAAGTAGAAAATTTGAAAGACGCTAAAGGAAAAATTAAAGTTGATACCGTGTTTAACTCAACTTTAAAACCTGGGGAAAAATCAGTTCAAATCGCTTTTCCTTTAGGAACAATGGTTCAGCCTATATCAGTTCCTGTTCAAGTAGAAAACTCTAAAGAAGATGGCACCAAACAGGATACTAATAAACAAGCGCAAGATCCAGTAGCTAAACCTGTTACTGACAATCCGGAGCAAGATCCAGCAACTAAAACTGTTACTGATAATCCGGAACAAAACCCAGCAACTAAAACTGTTACCGATAATCCGGAACAAAACCCAGCAGCTAAAACTGCCACTGATAATCCGGAACAAAACCCAGCAGCTAAAACTGCCACTGATAATCCGGAACAAAACCTAGCAGCTAAAATTGCTACTGACAATCCAGAACAAAAGCTATCAAGCGACCCTGCTGAGAATACAAATTCAGGTCCAAAGCAAATAACAACAAACATTTTAACCGGTGTAAAGTTGACGGATAAAGACGGAAAACCATTTACAGAGGATAACCGCCCAAGTACAGATTCCCCTGCCAATATTGAGTTTACATGGGAACTTTTAAAGTCAATGAATGTGAAAAATGGAGATTACTATATTTTTGATCTTCCTAAACATTTTAAGATTTACAATACAATTAACAGTCCTTTATATGATAGTGAAAACCATCAAATTGGTAATTTTACTGTTACAAAAGATGGAAAAGTCACGATGACATTCAACGATTATGTTGAAGAGCATCCAGATGTTGCTGGTAACCTACAATTAAAGACAGAATTTAATAAAGCTGAAATTAAAGGTACAACAACACAAGAAATTCCTTTCCCGATTAAAGATAAGGATATTTCTATTACAGTTGACTTTAAGCCTAATGTACAAACAGCTACGAATAAAAAAGGATTACCTGATAGACCAATTAATACAAATGAAATTAATTGGAAAGTAGAGATGAACAAAACGCAAGACACCCTTAAAAACGCTATTTTTAAAGATAACATTCCACAAGGTACAAACTTAAATAAAGATTCTATTAAAGTTTATTATTTAGAAGTTGATGTTAATGGGAATGTAACGCGTGGTGCAGAAGCTGAGCCAACAGATTACAATATTATTTCATCAGATGGCTCAAAATTGGAGATTGCTTTTAAAGATTCTATCAATAAAGCATATCAAATCGAATATGCCACAAAAATTACTGATGAAAATATTAAAAGTTTCCGAAATAACGTTACGATAACGAGTGATAATCAAAAGCAACAAAACGCAAGCTCTACTGTAACGGTTTCTCGTGGTACACACTTAAATAAAACAAGTAAATATGATCCAAAGACGCAAACAATTGAGTGGACAATTACTTACAATGGTGATCAAAGAGAGATCAAAAAAGCAGATGCGATTTTAAAAGATATTTTTGACGATACACACGAACTAGATGCAAATTCTATTGTTGTAAAAAACGCTTCATATAATGAAAAAGGAACGCTTGTAACAGGAGACGCTGTTAATAATTACACTGTAAGTAACAAGAAGAATGGCTTCGATTTACAGTTTAATGATGATATTAATAGTGCTTATGTGATTACCTATAAAACCAAGCCAACTAATAAAGTTATAGAAGATGGAAAAGTAAAAAATAAAGTTACAGCTGATAATGATTCAAGTAAAGAAAATGAAGCTAGCTTCAAGCAGCAAAATATTATTAAATCTAATAATAAAGCTGAAACAAATTATAAAGACAAAACAACAACTTGGACAATTATAGTAAATAATAACAACTATCCATTAAACAACGCGATCATTACGGACACCTTTGATCATGGTGGATTACAATTAAAAGATAAGAAACTAGAAATTAAAGACGGAAATTATACCCTTCAGGCTGGGACTGACTATATTTTAGATACAACAGATAAAGGCTTTAAAATTACTCTTATAGGTACGTATCAGTCTAATATGACAAAGACATTAGTCGTAAAATATACGACAGACTTTGATTATACAAAGCTAGAAAGTGGTAAAACTTCATTTAAAAATACAGGTAACCTATCTTGGATAGATACGGATTCTAATCCACAATCAAATAAGGTTGAAGCTAATTTTGATCCTGATACTTTCACAAAAGCAAATGGTTATAAATACGGTTCTTATAACGCCCAAACGAAGGAAATTACTTGGATAATAGGCTTTAACTATAATAATGTTGAGATTAAAGATCCTTATGTTATAGACGTCATACAAGATAAACAAAAGTTAGTGCCTGGATCCATTGAAGTGCGCGATATGATTTTAAATGGAAATCCAGATAATGCACAACCTGGTAATGCTGTACCAACTGAGAAATATGAACTTGAAGAACCTACAGAGAAAAATAAAAACACCCTAAAGGTTCATTTCAAACAATCAATTAATTCACCTTACTATATTATCTTTAAAACAAGCCTTGATAGTGAACTTATCCAAGGCACCTACAAAAACGAGGCAGATTTAAAAGATGGCTCTAAAATCGTAAACACCCTTACAGGTGACACTCAAGTAAATAAAGGTGGCAGCTTCGTTACTAAAAAAGCTGTGCAAGACGACAACTATATTAATTGGAGTATCGCAATTAACGAAAGCCAATCAACCATTGCAGATGCCGTTGTAACAGATGACCCAACCGAAAATCAGGTAATTGTGGAAGATTCATTCCACTTATATCCTACAACTGTTGATCCATATGGAAATTTAACAAAAGATACAGTAAACGAATTAAAAGAAGGAACAGACTATAAACTCAAAATAACAACAGACAATAATACTGGAAAGCAACATTTCGAAATTGCCTTCTTGAAAAAAATTGATCGAGCTTATATTTTAGAATATCGCTCACTTATTAATGCAGACGATAAAGAAAAAGTAAGTAATAAAGCGAAAATCACAGGCAATAAGTTGACAGTTAAAAACACAGAAACTACTGAAACGATTGAAGTGAGAATGTCTTCTGGTTCAGGCGGAGGATCTGCTACTAAAGGCCGTGGAAACCTTGAAATTATAAAGGTAGATAACGACAATAAAAACGCACTATTAGCTGGGGCAGAATTTACTTTATACGATCGTACAGGTAAAACTGTTATCCGTAAAATTACAACAGACAAAGACGGTATCGCTAAATTTAATAATTTAAAACGCGATAAATATTTATTAAAAGAAACAAAGGCTCCTGAAGGCTATGTAATTAGCTGGGATTTAAAACAAGGGAAAATTGTTGAACTTGGTACACAAGAGACTACAACATATAAACTTGCAAATAAGAAGTTTGTCGGTAAAGTAGTTTTAACAAAGTCTGATGACCTGAATAAAAACATCACACTGCAAGGTGCCGTTTTCACACTACTTGATAAAGACAAAAAAATAATTTCAGAACACGAAAAATTAACAACAAATGATAAAGGACAAATTACTGTAGATAATTTAAAACCAGGAACTTACTACTTAAAAGAAATAAAGGCTCCTGAGCATTATCAATTAGATGATCGACTTATTGAATTTACAATCGAGGAAGATCAAACAACAGTAATTAATAAAACGGCCCAAAACAGCTTAATTAGAGGCTCAGCTATCCTAACAAAAGTTGATAAAGAGGGTAATACTTTAGAAGGTGCTGTATTTAGTGTACGGGACCAAAATAACAAAAGAATTCCTGGTTATACCAAATTAACGACAAATGGTAACGGACAAATCGAAGCGAAAAATTTACTTCCTGGAGAGTACCAATTTGTTGAAGAGAAAGCACCTGAACATTATGAAATAGATAAAAAACCGCTTAAATTTACAATTGAAAAAAGCCAACAGAAAGCACTTACTGTTACCGCGACAAATCACCTCATTAAAGGTGGTGTCACTTTAACGAAAGTCGATGATGTCGATGGCACTGCCCTTGAAGGTGCTGTATTTAAAATTGTCGATGCGAATGACGAGAAACAAGTAATTCGTGAAAATATAAAAACAGGTTCAGATGGAAAAGTTAGCGTTAAAGATCTAGAGCCTGGTGTTTATAAATTTATCGAAACAGAAGCTCCTAAGGATTATACGTTAAGTACAAACCCTATCGAGTTTACAATTGATAAAAGCCAACAAGCTCTTGCTACTGTTACGGCAAATAACAGCTTAAAAACGGGCGAAGTTGAATTATTAAAAGTTGATGAGTTTGGTGAGAAAAAACCACTTGAAGGTGCAGTATTCAAGCTTGTCGATACAAATAATAATGACGTTTCCCCTTACACTAACTTAACTACTGATAAACACGGTAAAGTTAAAGTTAGTAACCTACGTCCTGGTACGTATAAATTCATTGAAATAGCTGCTCCTGAACATTACGTTTTACGAGCAGAACCTATTGAATTTACAATCGATAGAAGTCAGAAAGAAACTCTACTTGTGAAAGCTGAAAATGCTTTAAAACCAGGAGATGTTGAATTAACAAAAGTTGATGATATCGATGGTACAGCTCTTGAAGGTGCTGTATTTAAAATTGTTGATGCAAATGATGAAAAGAAAGTCATTCGCGAAAATGTAAAAACTGGTGCGGATGGTAAAGCTATCGCTACTGGCTTACGCCCTGGCGATTATAAATTTATCGAAGTAACAGCACCGAAGTATTACGACAAAAATACAAAACCAATTAAATTTACGATTACAGAAAGTCAAACAACTCAGGCTACTGTTACCGCTAAAAACAGCTTAACAAAAGGCGGTATTGAGTTAACAAAAGTGAATGCTGCAGATGAAAAGGAAACACTTGAAGGTGCAGTATTTAAAATCGTTAATAGAGATACTAATGAAGATGTTCGTACGGACCTTGTTACGAATAGTAAAGGAATGCTAGTTGTAGATGACTTACGTCCTGGTAACTATAAACTTATCGAAACAAAGGCTCCAACTTATTACGATGTAAATGTAGAACCAATTGAATTTACAATCGAAAAAGGACAACAAAAACTCCTTCCACTTACATTTAAAAATAGTTTAACGAAAGGAAAAGTTAAACTTATTAAAGAAGATGATGTGGAAAGTAGTAAAGCTCTTGCCGGCGCTGTATTCACATTGCAAGACGCAACTGGCAAAGAAATTATGAAAGATTTAACAACAGATGATCACGGAGTATTAGTTATTCCTGATTTAGCACCAGGGGATTATCAATTTATCGAAACAAAAGCCCCTGAACATTATAAATTAGACAAAACACCTATTAAGTTCACAATTAAAAAAGGTAGTAAGGAAGATCTTCCTATCCCTGTTACTGTAAAAAATAGTTTACTTACAGGTGGCGTCACTTTAACAAAAGTTGATGATGTTGATGGCACTACTCTTGAAGGTGCAGAATTTATAATCGTTGACGCTCATGATACTAAAAAGGTAATTCGAAAAGGTTTAACGACTGATAAAAACGGTAAAATTACTGCTTCTGATTTACGTCCTGGAGACTATCAATTTATTGAAGTAAAAGCTCCAAAAGACTATACCTTAAGCAAAGACCCTATTCCGTTCACTATCGAAAAAAGTCAAAAAGAGAATATTAATGTTACCGCTACTAACAGTTTAAAGAAAGGTGCAGTAACATTAACAAAAATTGATGACATCGATCGTACGATGCTCGAAGGTGCAATCTTTAAGATTGTGGATATGAATGGTAAGGAAGTTCATACGAATCTTGTTACAGATAAAAACGGAAAAATTTCTGTTTCTGATTTACGCCCTGGAGACTATCAGTTCATTGAAACAAAAGCTCCTGAGCACTATGTATTAGATGAAACAACGATTCCATTTACAATTGAAAGAAGTCAAACGAAAGAGATCAATGTTACAGGCAAAAATGCTTTGAAAAAAGGTAGCGTTGAACTAACAAAGATTGACGATATTGATATAAATACAAAACTTTCTAACGCCGTATTTAATTTATTAGATGCAGACGGTGAGCTAGTTGAAGAAGGCTTAAAAACAAATGCTGAAGGTAAAATTGTTATTGAAAATCTACGTCCTGGTACGTATCAATTCGTTGAAACAATTGCTCCTGAACATTACGATTTAGATAAAAAACCTATCGTATTTACAATTAAAAAGAGCCAAACTGAAACTCTTCATATCACTGCTACAAATGCTTTAACAAAGGGTGCAGTTAAACTTTCTAAAGTAGACGATATTGATGGCACTGTTCTTAAAGATGCAGTATTTAAAATTGTTAATATGAACGGTGATGTAGTTCATAAAGACCTTGTTACAAATGAACAAGGAATAATCGAAATTAACGACCTACGTCCTGGTGATTACCAATTCATCGAAACGAAAGCTCCTAAGCATTACGTTTTAGATGAAACACCAATCAAATTCACTATTGAAAAAGGACAGAAGAAAGTTATTTCTTTAACTGCTACAAATAGCTTAAAACAAGGTAGTATCGAATTACTTAAAGTTGATGATTTAAACACTCAAACAAAACTTGCCGATGCGGTATTTAATTTACTAGATCAAGATGGCAAAGTACTTAAAACAGATTTAAAAACAAACAGTGAAGGTAAAATCGTTATCGAAAACTTACGTCCTGGTACGTATCAATTCGTTGAAATAACGGCTCCTGAACACTATGATTTAGACAAAAAACCAATTATATTTACAATTGAAAAAAGCCAAAAAGATATTGCTACCGTTACTATGAAAAATAGTTTAACAAAAGGCGGCGTGGAACTTTCTAAAGTGGATGACGTCGATGGCACTACTCTTGAAGGCGCAGTATTTAAAATTGTGGATATGAATGGCACTGTAATTCGCAAAGATCTTGTTACGAATCAACAAGGTAAAATTAGCGTTTCTGACCTACGTCCTGGTGATTATCAATTCATCGAGACAACGGCTCCGAAACACTATGATTTAAACAAAGAGCCAATTCCATTCACAATCACAAAGAGCCAAGCTGATCCTATCTCCGTTACAGCTACAAATAGCTTAACGAAAGGCACTGTGGAACTTTCTAAAGTAGATGATGTAGATGGTACTGCTCTTAAAGGTGCGATATTTAAAATTACTGATATGAATGGTAACGACATTCGCACTGAGCTTACAACAGATGTACATGGAAAAATTTCTGTTTCTGATTTACGTCCTGGGGACTATCAGTTTATTGAAACGAAAGCTCCTGAACACTATAAATTAGATAGTACACCTATTAAGTTTACAATTAAGAAAAGCCAAAAAGAAAAGCTCCAAGTTACTGCTACAAATAGCTTAACTGAGGGTGCTGTAGAATTAATAAAAGTGGATGATATAAATCCAGATACAAAACTTTCTGATGCAGTGTTTAACATCATCGATGCGAAAGGTAAAATTGTTCGCACTGATTTAACTACTGATAAAGATGGGAAGATTTCAGTTTCTGATTTACGTCCGGGAGATTATCAGTTCATTGAAACGAAAGCTCCAACTGGCTATGATTTAAACGTTAAACCAATTCCTTTCACAATTACGAAAGGACAATCTCAGGTTACCTCTGTTACAGCCTTAAATAGTTTAACAACAGGTTCAATTGAGTTAACTAAAGTTGATATTGATCACCATGGAACACTTGAAGGTGCCATTTTCAATATTTTAGACCAAGATGGAAAAGTCATCCGAGAAGGTTTAAAAACAGATCAACACGGAAAAGTAATCGTAAATGATTTGAAACCTGGTAATTATCAATTAGTAGAAACAAAGGCTCCTAAAGGCTATCAATTAGATGCATCACCAATAAACTTTACAATTGATAAAGCCCAAGCTAAGCCACTACAAATTACAGTTTCAAATAAAAAAATTGAATCTTCTTCAGGTGGAGATGACAAGCCAATTACTCCTCCAAATAAAGAAGATAACAAAGGCAATGAAACATCTGAGAAACACGAAAACGGAACTTCCGAAGAAACATCGAATAAAACAGATAACAAACAGCAAGATGATCGAAATACGGATAAGCACCTTCCAAATACAGGTCATAAAGAAGACCCTACACAAACAGTAGGTATTGTTCTTCTACTAGCTGGATTATTAAGTATTTTAGCTACAAAACGCAAAAAAAATTATTAATAATTTTTTCACATCCAATCAATCTCTCAATTGATTGGATGTTTTTTTATACAAAAAGGACGATACATAAAGTATCGTCCTTTTAACGGGGTGAGGCTGCCCAAAAGTACGGAAAACCTTTGAACAGCCTCTTATTTTCATATGGATGCCTTACATATATCACTGATAATAATTATGAAATGCGGAAACATAATTACCATCAACTGATTCAAACATGAGGAATGAAACCCTACAGTGGTTCCATTCCTCTACATAATCTAAAGTTTGGGTACACTAGATTCATGCAATGTAGGAGCTTTCAGAGTAGAAAGCGAACCTTCGTTTAAAATGATAGCATACATATCTCCCTCAAAAATATGCAAATATGCATATATAGTTTTTTTATTTATCAATGTCAGAATATTGAAAAATAAAAGGTGTGAAGGTAAAATAAAGTCATTATCCGTCTTCTTTTGTCAGTCAGAGAGAATAGAAGAATAGGAGAGGAAAAAATGAGAAAATCATTGAAACAAAAAATAGTAAGCTCTTTGCTTGCTGTATCACTTGCTGTTAGCTTAGCTCCAATTGGGCAAGCAAAAGCGGATTCCACGTCAGAGGTTACACAAACTCCATCTATTACAAAACAGATTGATCCAAACCGCGCGATTGAACATGTTCGTTTCTTATCTGAAACAATTGGTCCTCGCCCCGGTGGAACAAAATCCGAAGAATGGGCTTCTCGTTACATTGGTATGCAGCTTAAATCAATGGGCTATGAAGTAGAATATCAACCATTTCAGGTGCCCGATCAATACGTTGGATTCATTGAATCACCCCTATCAACAAAACGTAATTGGCAAGCTGGTGCTGCTCCTAATGCACTAATTTCTACAGAAGCTGTTACAGCTCCCCTTATCTTTGTTCAAGGTGGGACAAAATTAGAAGATATTCCAAATGAAGTAAACGGTAAAATTGTTTTATTTGAAAGAGGAACGACAGTTACCGACTATAATAAACAAGTTGAAAATGCTGTTAGCAAAGGTGCAAAAGGTGTTCTTTTATACAGTTTAATTGGCGGACGCGGAAATTATGGACAAACCTTCAATCCCCGCCTAATGAAAAAGCAATCTATCCCTGTCTTTGGTCTTGCTTATGCGCAAGGAAATGCATTTAAAGAAGAAATCGCTAAAAAGGGGACAACAATTCTTTCCCTAAAAGCGAGACATGAATCTAAATTAACATCTCTAAATGTTATCGCCAAAAAGAAACCAAAAAAGAGTACAGGTAATGAAAAAGCAGTCGTTGTAAGCTCGCACTATGATAGTGTTGTCGGAGCACCTGGCGCAAATGATAATGCTTCTGGAACTGGATTAGTATTAGAACTAGCTCGTACTTTTCAAAATGTAGAAACTGATAAAGAAATTCGCTTTATTACCTTTGGTTCTGAAGAAACTGGATTACTTGGTTCGGATTATTACGTGAATAGTCTATCCCAAAAAGAACGCGACCGTATTTTAGGTGTCTTTAACACCGACATGGTTGCAACAAATTATGATAAAGCAAAGAATTTATATGCTATGACACCTGATGGCTCTACAAACTTTGTAACAGACGCTGCCTTGCAAGCAGGTAAACAACTAAATAATGACCTCGTCCTACAAGGTAAATTCGGTTCTAGTGATCATGTTCCATTTGCTGAAGCTGGTATTCCTGCTGCTCTATTCATTTGGATGGGTGTCGATAGTTGGAACCCATTAATCTATCATATTGAGAAGGTATACCATACACCTCAAGATAACGTATTAGAAAACATTTCACCTGAACGAATGAGAATGGCATTAGACGTTATCGGAACAGGAGTTTACAACTCGCTTCAAAAACCTGTTCCTCAAACTGAACAGAAAGCTGCTTAATCATTTAAAAGACCACTGATTTTATCAGTGGTCTTTTATTGAGAAAAAATATATATGCATAAAAGCATATTTTATCCTACCCATTATCGTATACAATATTAACTGTAACAAAACTGATTACAACTAATAAGGAGACTTTTTCTATTATGAAAAAAATGATTTTAGCAGGTGCATTAACTTTAGCAGGAATTACTGGAGCTACTGCGTTTATTCCTGAAACAAAAGTCGCTGCTGCCGCTCAAGAACAAAGCTTTACAAAATTTTATTCTTTGCAAACTGGAGGTAGTTCCGAACAAGAACCTATTTTCCTTCAAAAAGGACAAGAACTAACAATTCATCCTAACAGCAAAACTCCTAGTTACAGTGTTTATGACTCAAATCATAACCTTATTGGACGTTATTCTGATGGTTACGGCCGAATTTTCAATGCAAAAACAGATGGAAATATGTATGTTCAATTTCATGCACCTTACATTTACTATAGTCCTGTTAGTTTTTCTGTTACTTATACTATTCAATAGAAAAGAGGTCCTTTATAGGACCCCTTTTATTTCTCTTCCCAATTCACTTTTACAAATCCATCTTTTACTGTTAATCCGCTTATATTCAATACATATTCTTCATTTGCTTTTAAAGTAACTGTAAAAGTACCTTTTTTCGATTCACAAATTTCCTTTAACTCTTTTATACCTTCTCCTTGTCTTTCATACACACTAAAACATAAGTTTCCTCGTTTTGCATCTGTCTCATAAGAAAATGTCACTTGTGTATCCTTTTCATACTGAAATTCAATATCCTTACCGGCAATATCCCATGATGAGAATTTTGCCTCGTAACTTGTTTTCCCTTGCTTCTCATTTTCTAAATATATATCCCCTGCTCTCCACGCATCATCTAACGTTTGTGCAAAAGTAAAACCACTAAGTAATACAAACATTGTACTTGCCAATATCGCAACTAATGTTACTTTCTGTTTTTTAACAAAGTTCATCTTATATTCTCCTCCAACTTTCTTTTTACTTCTTCTTACCATATATAATAAAAACCCAATAAAGAATGGCAATATAACTGCTAAAATACTCCATCCTTTGCTCATTTGATGTGCTTTAGCATCTGTATATACCCATGATGCAACACATATTAAAAGTGCTATAAAAGCTAAAAACATCGTCACTCCAGCTACTTCAAATAGTACAAACGGATTAGCGAACTCTTTCATGTAATTTATACTCCTTCTTTAAAAATGACTGTATTACAACATATATCGGAATGTATACATGCATCATAATCACAATGGCTATCAACATAGGAATTTTATAATCCAAATGTGTGACAAATTGTTCTATAACAATTGTTAACAAAACAATCCAAATGGTGTGAATACAAATCATCCAGTTCCTCTCTAACTTCTGAGCCTTTCGCACGCCCTGCTTCGTGTTATTTATTAGCTCTTCGCTTGGAGTTATCTCTTCTGCTAAGCTACTCTTTACCTTCTGTTCAAATTTATCTTCTTTCATAAACGAACCCCTCCAAATGTTCTCGCATTTGCTTCTTCGCATAATTAAGGCGATATTTCACTGTACCAATCGGTATATTTAATATTTCGCTCATTTCTTTATAAGAGTATTGTTCATAATAGTAGAGTACGAGCACGGTTTTATATTTTTCATTCAATAGCTGTATAACTTCCCGTATCATTTCCGCTTCCACTTTTTGAATAAATTCTTCTGATATATTCACATCATCTGCGAAATCTATTTCTTCACCATCTTCTTTATGAAATAAATCTAAGACGCGATCTTTCCATCTTTTCTTCTTGCGGTAAAAGTCATAAAATGTACGAACGCAAATTGTAGTAATCCACTTTTTATAATTATCCACATAAGAAAGTTGGTGCCTTGATGAAAAAACCTTTATCCACGTCTCTTGAAAAATATCTTCCGCATCTTCTTTCGTTTTCGCTAACTTATAGCATAAGGAATATATTTGCTGCTTATATATATCAATTAATTCTTCTATCTTTTCTTCCATCATAAGCCTCCTGTCATTTATATAAGACGACGCAAATTCCCCTTTTGTTTGATAAATTTTTTTTATTATCTCCACATAAAAAGGCAATCACAACATCGTGTGATTGCCTTTTATTTAAAAATGAAAGTACGCTTCCGCTTTTCTTTATTGTCCAGTTCCAGCGGCTAGAATACTCGGTGGCTTCGCGCCTTCCTCCGAGGCAAAGTACACCTCTCTGTCAGGAGCTCCATCCCCCTCCTATTCTAAACGATCCGCTTCCGCTTTTCTTCATTACATTTTTTCTGGTGCAGATACTCCTACGATTGCTAATGCATTTTGAAGTGTAGTGCGTACTGCTTTCATTAACTCGTAACGAGCTTTACTTAATTCTAAGTTATCTTGGTTTAATACTTTTTCTGCATTGTAGAAGCTGTGTAATGTTGCTGCTAATTCAAATGCATAGTTTGTAATACGGTGTGGCAGACGTTTTTGTGCTGCATCCGCAACTACAGCTGGGAATTCACCAAGTTTTTTCAGTAACTCTACTTCTTTCTCAGAAGTAACAAGTTTATAGTTCACATCTCCATCTACAGCTAATCCTAATTCTTCGCCTTGACGAAGGATACTGCATACGCGAGCATGAGCATATTGTGCATAGTATACTGGGTTTTCATTAGATTTTGATACAGCTAAGTCCATATCGAAGTCTAAATGAGAATCACCGCTACGCATTGCGAAGAAGTAACGCATTGCGTCCACGCCTACTTCTTCCATAAGCTCACGAAGTGTAACTGCTTTACCCGTACGCTTACTCATCTTCATTTTTTCACCATTTTGGTATAGTTGTACCATTTGGATGATTTCTACTTCAAGCGTGTCTTTATCGTAACCAAGTGCTTGAATAGCAGCCTTCATACGAGGAATGTAACCGTGGTGGTCAGCACCCCAAATGTTGATTAACTTATCAAAACCACGCTCTAATTTATCACGGTGATACGCGATATCTGGCGTTAAGTATGTGTAAGAACCGTCGTTTTTAATTAATACACGATTTTTGTCATCGCCGTAAGTCATTGAACGGAACCAAGTTGCGCCGTCTTCTTCAAAGATCTCTTCACGCTCTTTTAATACAGCAAGAGCTTGATCGATTTTTCCGTTTTTGTATAGTGATGTTTCTGAGAACCATACATCAAATTTAACACGGAAGCTTTCTAAGTCTTTTTGAAGTTTTGCTAATTCATATTTTAAACCGTATTCACGATAGAATTCATAACTTTCTTTTTCATCAGCTTTCGCATAACGATCGCCGAATTCTTCAGCTAAACGTTTACCGATTCCAATGATATCCGCACCATGATAACCGTCTTCTGGCATTTCTTTATCTAAGCCTAAAGCTTGCATGTAACGAGCTTCAACAGAAAGAGCTAAGTTATGAATTTGGTTACCAGCATCATTAATGTAGTACTCACGAGATACATCGTAGCCTGCTTTTGCTAATAGGTTACATAAAGTGTCACCTACTGCCGCACCACGTGCATGTCCTAAGTGAAGGTCACCTGTTGGATTCGCAGATACGAACTCAACTTGTACTTTTTCACCTTTACCAGTATTCGTTTCACCGTAAGCTTCACCAGCGTTTACGATTGTTGGAATTAAATCTGTTAAGTAGCTATTATCCATATAGAAGTTAATAAAACCAGGACCAGCGATTTCGATTTTTTCAATAGAAGCTTTTGCTTTATCGAAGTTTGCAACTAGTTCTTCTGCAATCATACGAGGTGCTTTTTTCGCAACGCGTGCAAGTTGCATTGCCATATTTGTAGAGAAGTCACCATTTGTTTTATCTTTTGGAGATTCTAATACAACGTTTGGAATCTGTTCTTCTGTCGCTAATTCTGCCTTTAATACAGCAGCCTGAATTTCTTCTTTAATCAATCCTTTTACTTGTTCTAAGGAATTCATTATTTTGCCTCCTTCAAATTAATTGTAATAGTATATCTGCCAGCTTCTTGTTCACTTAGAAGCAATGCGTAAGTTAAGAAGAGTTGTCCTTTTTTCTTTTCATCCGACCATTTAAAAAGAACGTTATCAGTCTTTGTTTGCAATGCAAACGTACCAAGTTCACTCGTATACGTACCAGTTGTCCATTCACCTTTCACATGCGTCTGACGCATAGAAACAGCACCTGAACGCATAATGAGAACTTGTTCATCTTGAATTTTAATAATTGTTTTCACTTCGCCTTGTTCGTTCGGCTCCTGGAATGTTACATATGTACCTTGACCTTTTACATAGTATTGACCATTTGCTTCAAAAGCAACGGTTTCCTTCCTCGCCCCTTCACGGATTTCTGTTACGAAATGAACGTGTACCGGCAAGCCTGCAAGTTGTTTCTCCACGTCTTGCACACCTTTCAAATGTTATAGATATTAAATACTACTTATAATAAATCACTTTTCCTATCATATCAAAAAAAGACTCTGTCTGTCTGCTGAAAAATCAGGAAAACTCCATTTCAAAAAATAATTCACTTCTACTTTATTTTATATGATAAAATATTTTTTAAATCTAAATATTCTTTCAATTAAAGAGGTGAATATAGTGATACCAACAAAGTTAAAAAAGGGTGATGAAATACGGGTGATTTCACCATCGTGTAGTTTAAGTATTGTTTCAAATGAAAATAAAAAATTTGCTATAAAAAGATTAACCGACATGGGCTTTCAAGTTACATTCTCAAAATATGCCGATGAGATAGATCGATTTGCTTCCTCTTCTATTTCTTCCCGCATTCAAGACCTCCATAAAGCATTTAGAGACCCTAATGTAAAAGCTATTTTGACGACACTTGGCGGATACAACTCCAATGGTTTATTGAAACATCTCGATTATGATCTAATTCGTAAAAATCCGAAATTTTTCTGTGGTTATTCAGATATTACTGCTTTAAATAATGCAATTTACGCAAAAACAGGTCTCGTTACATATTCAGGACCCCATTTCTCTTCCTTTGGAATGGAGAAAGGGCTCGAGTATACAACCGATTACTTTTTAAAGTGCTTAACTTCTAATGAGCCTATTGAAGTCCTGCCATCTGAAACATGGAGCGATGATTCTTGGTATATAGATCAGAAAAATCGAGAATTTATTAAAAATAAAGGATACGTTTCAATTCAGGAAGGAGAAGCTACAGGAGATATTATCGGTGGCAATATGAGCACATTTAACTTACTGCAAGGTACACCATATATGCCAAATTTAAAGGACAAAATTTTATTTATTGAAGAAGATAGTTTAACTGGAACATCTACTCTTAAAACTTTTGATCGTTATTTACATTCCCTTATGCAGCAGCAAGATTTTGAATACATAAAGGGAATCGTTATAGGAAAGATGCAAAAAGGTGCAGAATGTACGATAGAAGACATTCAAGAAATGATTGCTTCAAAACCTGAACTTGCACATATTCCTATCATTGCAAACGCAAGTTTCGGGCATACAACCCCGATTTTCACTTTCCCAATTGGTGGACGTGCAAAAATTATTTCTAACAAGGAAAAAACATCTATCACTATTTTAACGCACTAAAAAGGAGCGAATGAGTCGCTCCTTTTATGGTTTTTCTATTTTTTCCAACGCTTTTTGTGGAATAGATTCTTTCGGGATTTCAGCCCATCCTTTTCCTTGCATACCTTTTGCATAAATTTTTATAAACGCCCCCGCATGCAATTCACGGTTCATCATTCTTTTAATGATCTGTAACTTTCCGTCTTCTGTATACCCTTTAAAAGTATACAAGTATTCTCCGTCTTTTTTCTCACCTTTATCTATAACCGCATAATAATCTTGTATTTCTTTATTTGAAAAGAAGTTGTCTACAAAAGCATGTACACCTTCTGTTTTTGTGTTCAAATAATACGCTGTTCCACCTAGAATAATGGCGAATACAGCTAAAACTTTAATTACCAATTTCATACATGAACCTCCTGTTTGCACTTCTTTCTCACTAGTATTATATCTATACTTGTATTATACGGAAAAGAGCATACTATACTCTATCTAAAAGTCTTACACTTTCCTTACATTATTGTAAGGGATTTTTCTTACAGCAAGTTCCCAAGAAAAAATTTTTCCGTTTCATACACTTTTATATTATTATTGAATGATACGAATTTTTATTACAAAAATCAAAGGAGACAGTTTTCAAATGGCTATCTTGCAAGGTTTAGCACTATTACTTGTTGTACTTTGTCTATTTACACTTTTTAGTTACCGTGCGCCTTATGGAATGAAGGCGATGGGTGCTTTAGCTAATGCAGCAATCGCAAGTTTTCTTATTGAAGCATTTCACCGTTATATAGGTGGAGAAATGTTTCATAATGACTTTTTACAATCAGTAGGAGAAGCTTCCGGTAGTATGAGCGGTGTCGCAGCAGCGATTTTAGTCGCATTAGCAATCGGTGTTTCCCCCGTATACGCTGTTTTAATTGGTATCGCTACTAGTGGATTCGGTATTTTACCAGGATTT
Organism: Bacillus sp. B2-WWTP-C-10-Post-4; assembly: GCF_009183805.1. Taxonomy (NCBI): domain Bacteria; kingdom Bacillati; phylum Bacillota; class Bacilli; order Caryophanales; family Bacillaceae; genus Bacillus; species Bacillus sp. B2-WWTP-C-10-Post-4. The sequence goes on from NZ_WEII01000006.1 coordinate 27,746, forward strand.
TTCGCTGGATACGTTTGTGCTTTCGTCGTGAAATTTCTCGAAAAGAAATTACCAGCTGGCGTGGAATTTTTAGCAATCCTATTTATCGCTGCACCAATCTCACGCGGAATGGCACTGCTTATGGATCCGCTTGTTAACGCAACACTCGGTAAAATCGGTTCTATGATTTCAGTTGCAACTACAGAAAGTCCTATCATTATGGGTATTATGCTTGGTGGATTAATAACAGTTATTTCTACCTCTCCACTGAGTTCTATGGCACTAACTGCAATGCTTGGATTAACAGGTTTACCAATGGCGATTGGTAGTCTTGCCGTTGCGGCCTCAGCCCCGATGAACTTTATTTTCTTTAAACGATTAAAAATTTGTTCAAAGAAAGATACAATTGCTGTAGCAATCGAACCTTTAACACAAGCCGATGTTGTCTCAGCAAATCCAATTCCAATCTATATGACAAATTTCGTTGGCGGTGCACTTGCCGGTATTATTACATCGCTATTCCAGCTTGTTAATAATGCACCAGGAACAGCATCACCAATTCCAGGTCTTCTTGTCCTATTCGGATTTAATGACGTTGTAAAAGTAACAATTGCTGCTATATTATGTGGAATCGTTACCACTATTGTCGGATACATTGGATCTATTGTGTTCCGTAAATATCCAATCCGCTCTGCTGATGAAATTCGCGGAGTTACTTCGGAAGAGAAGGTTGCATAAGAAAAAGAGCTATTCCCATCGTTTGAGAATAGCTTTTTTTGTGTTGCATAACGGTAAATGAAATTATATCAGCGGTTTTTTCAATATATCAGCGCAACTCGAATTATATCGGCGATTTTTTCAATATATCAGCGCAACTCGAATTATATCGGCGATTTTTTCAATATATCGACTTACCGACACATAACGACAAAATAAGAGCCCTCTAATCATATAGAGGGCTCTTATTTTATCTAGCTGCAGCGGCTAGAATGATTGGTGGCTTCACTTTTATTTCACCCAACCGAGCAGCATTTCCCGCACGAATTTGCTTGCTGCGACTGGTGTTTGATCACTATGGTCGTAGACTGGAGCTACTTCTACTAAGTCTGCTCCAACTACATTTATATTTGAATTTGCAATTGCTACGATGGAATCTAATAATTCTTTAGATGTGATACCTCCAGCTTCTAACGTTCCTGTTCCAGGAGCGTGAGCTGGGTCTAATACGTCAATGTCAATTGTGACATAAACTGGGCGTCCTGCCAGTTTCGGTAATACTTCTTTTAACGGTTCTAATACGTCAAATTTATATAAGTTCATACCTACTTCTTTTGCCCATTCGAATTCTTCCTTCATTCCAGAACGAATACCGAAAGAATATACGTTTTCCGGACCAATTAAATCGCACACCTTACGAATAGGTGTAGAGTGGGATAAAGGCTCCCCTTCATACGACTCACGTAAATCAGTATGAGCATCCATATGGATGATTGCTAAATCCGGATATTTTTTTGCCATTGCCTTAAAAATTGGCCAAGACACTAGGTGCTCACCGCCGAGACCTAGTGGAAACTTATCGGCATCTAAAAGTTTTGATACATACTCTTCAATCATGTCTAAGCTGCGTTGTGCGTTTCCGAATGGTAATGGGATATCACCCGCATCAAAATATTTTACCTCTTCTAGTTCACGATCTAAATACGGGCTATATTCTTCAAGACCGATTGATACTTCACGAATACGTGCAGGGCCAAAACGAGATCCCGGACGGTAACTTACTGTCCAATCCATAGGCATCCCATAAATAACTACCTTTGACTCTTCAAAACTTGGATGACTTTTAATAAATACTTTACCTGAATAAGCTTCATCAAAACGCATATTCTTTTCCTCCTTATGTGGAACTTAAGGTATCCCAACCTTTCACTATTTCTCAAATTTGGAGCGAATTGCTCCTCTTTCTCGATTTACCGGGTCTTCTGTTTCATAACAAGAAGACGATTTTCTTTACAGGAGTGTAAGTAGCTAGCATGTTCAAGTCTTCTGGACAAACACCTTAAATGAGCTACTTACACTTTATTTATTTGATACGATTTTCTTACTTAATTAAATCACCAACAAATTTCGGTAATGCGAAGGCTGCATTGTGTAATTCTTTTGTGTAGTATTTCGTTTCGATTTCGTGGAAACGCTCTTCACTTACTTGTAATGGATCATGTTTTTTAGATCCAATTGTGAACGTCCAAAGACCACTTGGGTAAGTTGGAATGTTCGCTGTGTATAAACGAGTAATAGGGAAGATCTCTTTTACGTCTTTAAACACAGTTGTAATTAATTCTGGTGTAAACCAAGGGTTGTCCGTTTGTGCAACGAAAATACCGTCTTCTTTTAACGCTTTAGAGATTCCAGCGTAGAAACCTTTCGTAAATAAGTTTACTGCTGGTCCTACTGGCTCAGTAGAATCTACCATAATTACGTCATATTCATTTTCGCTCTCTGCGATGTGTAGGAAGCCATCTCCTACTTTTACTTCTACACGCTTATTATCTAATGCGCCTGCAATTGATGGTAGATATTGTTTAGAGTACTCAATTACCTTTCCATCGATTTCAACAAGAGTTGCTTTCTTTACACTTGGGTGTTTTAATACTTCACGAATAACACCGCCATCACCGCCGCCAACAACTAATACGTTTTCAGGGTTTGGATGTGTAAATAAAGGTACGTGCGCTACCATTTCATGATAAACGAACTCATCTTTTTCTGTTGTCATAACCATGCCATCTAAAATAAGCATGTTTCCGAACTCTTCCGTTTCAACCATATCCAATTTTTGGAATTCTGTTTGCTCCGTATGTAATGTGCGGTTAATACGCGCCGTAATCCCAAAATGTTTTGTTTGTTTTTCAGTGAACCATAGTTCCATCGTACAATCACGCCTTTCAATGCAAATTTATAATAGGGACATCATTAATGTCCCCTAACAAAAATAAAACAAAACATCCAAAAAGTATAGTTAAAAGTAAAAAAATAGCGAAAATATATTTTAGTCAGAGGGCTCCAATATCTATGCATAAAAAAAGCCCTTTCTTAAGAAAGGGCTTTTTTCTCTACTTCTACCGGTTTTTGAATCGGAATTAAAAGCATTACGCAACCAACTAATACAACAATTCCACCGACTAAAAACGGACTTTGCGGTGAAACAGTATGACCGATGACCCCTGATAAGATTGGCGCAATTGCACCACCTAACCAACGAACGAAGTTATAAACACCTGATGTAACAGATCTTTCATAAGGTGAAATATCCATTACATAACTTGTAAATAATGCATTATTTAATCCAGATGCTAATCCTGATAGAACAATTAATACAATTTGTAACAACATAATTTTTACAAAGAATAGCGCAATTAAGAAAAGCGCAAATACGAGTAAACTTCCTTTCAACAATGTTTTCGGCTCATAATTACCTTCTAGCTTATGGGCTAAAATTGCAGAACCGTAAGCTAACGCTAATCCCCATCCGCAAAACACAAACCCTAATTGAATAGCAGATAAATGCATAATAAGTGGTGAATATGCTAACACAACGAAAAATCCGTAGTAGTATAACATTCCTGAAATCGCACCTTGCATAAACGGTTTATATTTAACTAAGTTAAGTAATTCTCCTACGCCTGCCGCTTTACGCTTCACTTTTCGCTCCGGTTCTTTTACAAAAAAGAAAACTAAAATAAATGCTAAGAAGATTAAAATACTCGTCGCAAAAAATGGGTAACGCCAAGAATGTCCACCTAATATCCCGCCTAATAACGGTCCGCCTGCCATCCCTAAACCGATAGCTGCTTCATACAATCCTACTGCTTCATGAACTTCTTTACTTAATGCAATCAATAATGTCATCGCCGTTGCGAAGAACATCGCATTTCCTAATCCCCATCCTGCGCGGAAAAGAGATAATTGAGCAATCGTTTGCGATATACCGCATATAAACGCAAATATAGTCACGATCGCAAGACCAATCGTCATCATTCGTTTATCACCAAATCTCGATGCGAATATTCCAGCTGGTAACATCATAATTGCCATCGTTAAAATATATGCTGTAAATAACATCTCTACTTGCCAATGCGATGCACCAATTTGTTCAGCAATGCTTGGTAAAATTGGGTCGACTACCCCTATACCCGAAAAGGCAAGGAAGGTAGCCACCACTGTAATCAATCTCCCTAATTTTTGTTTGCTCTCCATTTTGATCATTCTCCTTTTGTGCTCTCTAAAAATGTCACTGCACGATGTAAGCTATCTTCAAGCTCTGCCTTTACACGCTGCATTTGCTCCATTTTCTCGTCTAACGTTTGCACTTGTTGTTCAAGCATCTCTTTAATTTCTTGAATCACTTCACGGTCACGAGGATTTTCACTACTTCTTCTTTGCTCCATTCTTTCTTTTAACGATAAAAAATGCTGCATTTCTTGAAGTGTGATTCCTAGCACTTCTTTCGCTTCTACAATTCTTTTAATTCTGGCAATATCCTCATCCGTATACAGACGAATATTTCCCTCACTACGTTCTGGGGGATGAATTAAACCAATTTCCTCATAATAACGAAGTGTACGTTTTGTTAAACCGACTTGCTTTGTTACTTCATCAATTTTATACATGTTTATTCCTCCCTTCACTTAATTATTACATTTTACGTTAACGTTAACTTTTCTGCAACTGTTAGACTTTTGTAAATGTTTGTCATATTCAATTGTATTTTCTCTAAAGCAGTTTCATAATGAAAGAAAAGAGATAATAAGGAGAATTTCACATGAGTAAACCACTTATTTTCGCTCACCGCGGAGTAAAAGGAACACATCCCGAAAATACGATGATTGCCTTCCAAGAAGCAGAACGCATTGGCGCTCACGGAATTGAACTCGATGTCCACTTATCAAAAGATGGTGAACTTGTCGTAATTCACGATGAAACCGTCGATCGTACAACAAATGGCGTTGGACTTGTTTCGGAAAAAACGGTAGAGGAACTACAATCATTGGACGCTGGTAGCTATAAAGACCCTTCTTTCCATGAAGCAAAAATCCCAACGTTGCGTGAGGTTTTCATTTGGCTTTCCACAACGAACTTACAACTAAATATTGAATTAAAGACAGATGTTATTCATTACCCAAATATTGAGGAAAAAGCTGTTGCACTTGTGCGTGAATATCATCTTTCTAATCAAATTGTATTTTCATCATTTAACCATGACTCTGTTTCATTATTAGCAGAAATTGCTCCTGAAATCCCAAAAGCAATTTTATATGATACACCACTTGCTGATCCAATTGCCGAAGCAAAACATAGAGAAGCAAATGGATTACATCCAAACTTCCAGTTATTAACGAAAGAATTTGTGCAGTTAGCACAAGAGCAAGGGTATGTTTTCCGTCCATATACAATTAATGAATACAAAGATTTACAAACTATGATTGATTATGGTGTAGATGTCATCATTACTGATTGGCCAGCACGTGCCTTTGAGCTCCTTTCTTAATGGAAGGGGCTTTTTTATTTTCGAAATTTCATTGTTTAAAATAAATGAAAACCCTCAATACTAATACAATAACGCTTGTATTAATGAGGGGCTGAAAAAAGATGGATCAAACTATGAATCCAAAACTTAAAAAATATAAACGTCTTTTCTTCACCGCAATGTTTTCTTGCGTCCTTTTCTTCGTTTTTTCTTTTTTTGTTATTATTATAGTTGCAAAAATTATGGGACCTCCTCCTGTTGCGGTCCCGCAAACAAGCGTCTTTTACGCAAATGATGACACTGTTATAGGACAAAGTAATGAAATGCAAAAACGTTACAATGTACCTCTTAATGAAATTTCACCTTATGTAAAAGAGGCGACACTATCTATTGAAGATCAACGATTCTACAAACATCATGGCTTTGATATGAAACGTATTGCTGGTGCCATTGTTGCCGATTTAAAAGCGATGGCAAAAGTCCAAGGTGCTAGTACGATTACACAACAGTATGCTCGTAACCTTTACTTAGATCATGATAAAACGTGGAAACGTAAACTATTAGAAGCAATGTACACAATTCGCCTTGAGGTGAATTATAATAAAAATCATATTTTAGAAGGATATTTAAATACAATTTATTACGGACATGGCGCTTATGGCATCGAAGCTGCATCCCGTCTATATTTCGATAAAACGGCAAAAGAGTTAACATTAGCAGAAGCTAGTATGCTCGCAGGTATCCCGAAAGGGCCAAGTGTCTATTCTCCCTTTTTGAAAGAGGATCGTGCGAAAGGACGACAAGCTCTCATATTAGATGAAATGGTAGAACAAGGATATATTACGAAGCAACAAGCAGCCTTAGCGAAGAAAGAGCCACTAACTTTTGCCTCATTAGATACGAAAAAAGTAGCAGAGGTCGCACCATATTTCCAAGATGCTGTACAAGCTTCGCTCCTTCGTGATGTTGGATTAGATGAACAAGCTTTACAACGGGGTGGCTTGCGAATTTATACAACGCTAGACCCTAAACTACAAGCTGTAGCAGAACAAGCTGTAAAAGATCACATACCTGACACAACAAACATACAAACTGCTCTCGTCTCTATGAATCCAAAGACAGGTGAAGTGGCTGCTCTTGTTGGTGGAACTGATTATACTACGAGTCAATTTAACAGGGCTACACAAGCCATTCGTCAGCCTGGTTCTACATTTAAGCCATTTCTATATTATGCGGCATTAGAACGAGGATTCACGCCTGCTACGCGCTTAAAAAGCGAATATACTGTATTCACCTTAGGTGACGGCGTTTCAAAGTATAAACCGAAGAACTATAAAGATTATTATGCAGATGATTTCGTAACGATGGCACAAGCTCTCGCAGTCTCTGATAACATTTATGCTGTGAAAACGAATTTGTTTTTAGGCGATGACGCGCTTGCAAAAACAGCGAAACAATTTGGAATTAAAAGTGCATTAAAAGATGTGCCTTCTCTAGCTCTTGGTACATCACCAGTAAAACCAATTGAAATGGTTAACGCTTATAGCATGTTCGCAAATGGTGGAAAAGAAGTAAAACCTACTTTCATTCGCCGCATTATGGATCATGAAGGAAATATATTATACGATGCTCATTTAGAGAGTAAACAAGTTCTCGACAAGAGCAAAGCGTTTGTAATGGAAGAAATGATGACCGGTATGTTTAATAAGAAACTAAGCAGCTATGCTGCTGTAACTGGTCAATCGATGTTATCCAAACTATCAAGAACATATGCCGGCAAATCTGGTTCTACTGAAACGGATAGTTGGATGATCGGATTTACTCCGCAAATCGTAACTGGTGTGTGGGTCGGATATGATCAACCTAAATCTATTTCAAACGTAGCAGAACAAGGATATGCGAAGAAAATATGGACTGATACGATGGAGAAAGGGTTAGATGGACAACCAAAAAAAGAATTTAAACAACCAGGTGACGTCGTAGCGGTTAATATCAATCCAGAGAACGGTAAAATTGCTACAAAAAATTGTCCTATTTCTGTGAAAATGTATTTCGCTAAAGGTACCGAACCGACTGAATATTGTATGGATCACGTCGATGATAAAGAAGAATTTGAAAAAACGACTGAAGAAAAGAAAAAAACAAGTTGGTGGAAAAAATATCTTCCTTGGTAAAAAAAATAGCTGACGGGCATCCGTCAGCTATTTTTTATTCACTTAATAATGCACGGCGCAATTCTTCACTAGATTCGTTCCAAATAGCTTCATTATGTTCTTTCAAGAACGTACCAAGTACCTTTTTAGATGATTCATCCATATGGTCAACCATAATGTGACGCTTCAATGATTTATCCATTTTATTTACGTGCTCTGGAAGTGATTTATATCCGCGGCGAATTTCACGGTCTACTGTCATTTCACAAGCTGTTACACCTGCATAATACGCACCTGTCGCAGTTCTTTCAATCGTTACCCAAACAAGCCAAAATGGTTTTCCGTTTGGAACTTCATCTTTATTTGTTAAAAACTTAATACCTTTTTCTACTGTACTACGCGCGTGCATCGCACCAATATCAACGAATGCAGTTTTCTCTAGTACATCAACAAATACAGGTGAAATGTTTTCTAAGCTTAATGCCCCAACACCAAATCCACCATGTCCATCTGTTGAATCATTTTTCACGATATTAAAACCGATTTTTTTCTTTTTCTCTGTCATATGTAAAATCCTCCTCACTTAAAAATTATAAAAGGCCAGAAATAGGCGCAATGATGCTATCTAAAAATACAAATACATGCGGAATAACTACCTGGAAAATAGGTTGAATTGTGTAATTACTAAGCGGTGTAATAACAAGAATTAATAACGCAATTGCCCCGTATTTTTCATACTGTGTCATTTTCGCGCGAATATTTGCTGGCGCTAAATCTTCTACTACACGATACCCATCAAGTGGCGGGATCGGTAATAAGTTAAATACAAGTAAAACGATATTCAGCATAATAAAAATCTGGAAAAATTGAGCTAACGTATCTGCTACTGCAGATGGAATTGAGTATAATACACCAAATTTTAATAAGCTATACCAAATAATTAAACCAATTGCGCTTAAAATTAAGTTACTAATCGGCCCCGCAATTGAAACTAATATACCTGCAAGACGCGGTCTTTTAAAGTTATATGGGTTAACAGGAACCGGTCTTGCCCAACCGAATCCAAGAATTAATACTGCAATCAAACCTATAGGATCTAAGTGTGCCATCGGTGATAAAGTCAAACGACCTTGTCTCTTTGCTGTATCGTCTCCAAATTTATATGCTACATATGCATGTGCAAATTCATGAACTGATAATGCGATAATAATGGCCATTGCTACCAAAGGAATTTGGTGCAACGGGTATCTAAATAACTGATCCATGCTTCATCTCCTCTTCCATATGTCAAAAAAAGAAATTATTTGTTTTTTCGATTGTTCTTCCCCATAATCCGCTATAATAAGAGTGTAACTTACATAAAAGGAGCGATTGTACATGCCATACGTAACAGTGAAAATGCTAGAAGGACGCACAGAAGAACAAAAGAAAGCTCTTGCTGAGAAAGTAACAGCAGCAGTAAGCGAAACTACTGGTGCTCCTGAAGAAAACATCGTTGTTTTCATCGAAGAAATGTCTAAAAACCATTATGCAGTTGGCGGAAAACGCTTAAGCGACAAATAATTTCAAGTTTTTTCATAAGAAGCAGCCATTAGCTGCTTCTTATTTCTTTCCTTCTAACAACTCAATAATTCTCTCTTTATATTTTCCTTTTCTTCCATCTTCATAGATTAAATCATGCGGATAGAATAGCTTTTGATCCGTTCTTTTCTTACCTGTAATCGCCTCAACAATATCCGACTCACGTGAAAGCTCTCTAAGTTCTCCGTTTGGCATAAGAAGTAGGATTGGTAGACGCTCTTCTTCTTCTCCTGCACGATAAAAGTCATACGGTAAGTCTGATGTTGAATCAACTACTAAATAATACTCCGGATCAAGTCCAATCTTTTTAAATAAACTACTTAATTCCATCCAATTATCTAAACCGTGTTTATCTGTAAACTCTACATATTTAAATAGATTTCGATTCATAAAACGGCGGCATAAATCACTTAAAATTGAATCTTCTTCTTCCTGCCATACTTGGAAGTAGTAATACATAACGTTCTCGTCTAACTTTAAATAATCCTCTACTGTTACTTCTTCTTCAAATAAAGAATAGAAATGAACAGGATGATTTTTAAATGTATAATACTTCTCGTGCAGTGATTTCGCACGGTGTAAAATCTTCGTTAAAATAACTTCTGCACTTCGTGTTACCGGGTGGAAATATACTTGCCAATACATTTGATAACGACTCATAATGTAATGCTCAACAGCATGCATACCACTATTTTTAATGACTACTTGATTCCCATACGGACGCATTACACGCAGTATACGTTCCATATCGAAGTTTCCGTACTTTACGCCTGTAAAATAAGCATCTCTTAATAAATAATCCATACGATCTGCATCAATTTGGCTCGAAATCATACTAATCGCTAATTTATTAGTAGATGTTTTTGCAATTACATCTGCTACCTTTTGTGGAAACTCCTTATCAACACGACTTAATACATCATTAATCTCCGTATCGCCTACGATAATCTTTTGCGTAAATTTCTCATGATCTAATGAAAATACTTTTTCAAACGAGTGAGAAAATGGGCCGTGACCGACATCATGAAGTAATGCCGCACATAAGCATAACAATCTATCTTCAGCATTCCAATTTGGTCTGCCATCAAACACATCATCAATCATACGACGAATAATTTCGTATACACCTAACGAATGAGTAAAGCGACTATGCTCTGCACCGTGAAATGTAAAAAATGTCGTTCCAAGCTGCTTAATACGGCGCAAGCGTTGAAATTCTTTCGTTCCGATTAAATCCCAAATAACACGATCACGCACGTGCACATATTTATGTACTGGGTCTTTAAACACTTTTGTTTCGCTGAGTTTGTCGTTTAAATATACCACTTTCCGACATCCCCCTTTCTTTACTACATTCTTACTTTATATTATAAACGAAATGAGAAACAGAAAGAAATGAAAGACTGTATTAATTCCCTTTATAAAAAGAAAAAATCACCTTTACCGAAGTAAAAGTGATTTCCTTTATACATTATTTACCTAAAACGAATTCAGCAACTTCGTCTAAGATCATATCTTTCCCTAGTGGGAAGTAACCTTTGTTTAAGTCTTCATTTTTAATTGTAAATACGTGGTTATTTTTAACAGCGTTCATGTTTTTCCAAATTGATTCTTCTTGGAATTCTTTTAAGCGCTGAGAACCGTCACCAGTTGTAAATACGAATAAGTAATCTGGGTTGTAATCGATTAAAGCTTCTTTTTGTACTTGTACTAACGGTTTATCAGTTGGTGTACCTTTAACTGCTGGTAGTTTTAAATCATTAAAGATTACGCTACCGTAACCGTAATCACCATATACGCGGAAAGCATTTGGATATGCAGCCATTTTCATAAATGTTGCTTCACCAGTTTTAGCGACGATTTTGTCATGTAATTTGCTTGCTTTTTCATCATACTTTTTGAACCATTCTTTTGTTTCTTTTTCTTTACCGAAGATTTGACCTACTTCTTCGAATTTTGGACGCCATTGATCTAATGGAGTGTTTAACATAACTGTTGGTGCAATTTTAGATAATTGATCATAAATCTTTTCTTGACGATTATTTACAAGAATTAAATCTGGTTTTGCAGCAGCTACTGCTTCAATGTTAATTTTATCGCCCCAAGCAGAACCAACTGGTTTAACGTCTTTTAGTTTCTTTTCAATATGTGCATCAATTTTTTCTTGAGATGTATTAGCAGTAATAACCGGTTTCATACCGAAAATTAATAATTCTTCTGTTGAACCACTAAGGTCAGCAATTTTCTTTGGGTTTGCAGGAATTTTAATTTCCCCTTTTGCATGTTTTACAGTGCGCTCTTCAGTCTTTGCATCTGCTTTCTTTTCTTCTTCTTTGTTAGAACAAGCTGCAAATAGTACAGAAGTCACAACTAGTACCATTGCTAATAGTGCCATTTTAAAATTCTTCATGTTCCCACTCCTTCTAGCTGTATTTATCTTATAAGTTACAATGAACTATAAGAAACAAAGATAACAATTAATTAATATATATTTATTAACTGTTGTTAATAACCCATTCTAACGGGCGTTCAACTTCCCATTCATATATAAGAAGCTCAACGTCCATTAGAAGCCCCCCTCTTTACGAGGGGGTTCTACTTATGCTTTTTTACGCAATTGATTACTAATCATCGCTAAATCATATGTTAAACAAATTGGCTTACAGTTTACTGGACATGGAACGATTTGAGCTTCAATCTCAAATACACTGCGAAGTGTTTCACTTGTCATAACTTCATCTGGCGTTCCTTGTTTCATTAACTTACCTGCTTTTAATGCAATCATATGATCAGAGAAACGAGAAGCGTGGTTTAAGTCATGGATAACCATAACAATCGTTCTACCTTCTTCTTCATTTAACTTTTTCAATAAGTTTAATACTTCTAATTGATGAGCCATATCTAAGTACGTTGTTGGTTCATCCAATACAAGTAATTCTGTTCCTTGTGCAAGAGCCATTGCGATCCAAACACGTTGACGTTGGCCACCTGATAGCGCTTCTGCTGGACGATTCGCAAATTCTTTCATTCCTGTCACTTCAAGTGCCCAGTTAATGTAGCGATAATCCTCTTCTTTCAACGTGCCAAACCCTTTTTGATGAGGGAATCTTCCATATGACACAAGCTCAAATACAGTAAGACCCGTTGGCACTTCTGCAGTTTGTGGTAAAATCGCCATTTTCTTTGCAATTTCTTTCGTTGGCTGTTTCTCAATTGCTTTTCCGTCAAGATAAACAGTACCTTGCTTTGCCTTCAAAATACGAGACGCCGTTTTTAATAATGTGGACTTCCCACAACCATTTGGTCCAATAATTGTTGTAATTTTCCCTTCCGGAATTTCAACTGTTAAACCATCAATAATTAAACCTTCATTATAGCCAACAGATACCGCATCCACCGCTAAAGTTGCCATACGAAAAGCCTCCCTTTATTTTGTCCTCATAAGTAAATAAATGAAATATGGTGCACCAATTACAGAAATAACAAGACCGACTGGTATTTCTGAAGTTGTTAATACACTTCTTGAAATTACGTCTGCGAATAAAAGTAAAAACGTTCCTATTAGCGCTGCTGTGGGCAACATAATTTGATGTTTACCACCAACAAGGCGCCTTGCTAAATGCGGGGCCATTAAACCAATAAAGCCAATTCCGCCCGCAACAGCAACAGATGCACCTGCTAAACAAACTGCAATAAATAATAATTTACGTCTTTCTTTTTCTACGTTTACACCAAGGCCAACTGCTGTAGAATCGCCTAAGTTCATTACATTTAATATGTGTGCTTTACTTATAGCAAGCGGTAAGAAAATAACCATCCATGGAAGTACACTTAATACGAATTTCCAATCTGTACCCCATAGACTTCCCGCCAGCCAAATCGTAGCAAAACGAAAATCGTTAGATGTCATCTTCATAGAGAAAATTAAACTAACAGCTCCAAATCCAGCTGCAACGGCAATACCGACAAGTATTAATCGAGTCGATGAAACGCCGTCTTTCCATGCTAGTAAATAAATAATTACCGCTGCTAATATCGCTCCAACTAGTGCGAAGAATGGAAGAATGAATACAGATAAAAATGTACCAGTCCCTACTTTCCCGAAGAAGAAGTAGACGAATATAACAACTGTTAATCCCGCTCCAGCATTAATACCTATAATACCTGGATCAGCAAGCGGATTTCGTGATAAACCTTGCAAAATCGCACCTGACATAGCTAAAGCAGATCCGACTAGTATAGCAATTACCATACGCGGCATACGGAATTCAAATAAAATAACAGACTGATCTTCAGCCCCTAGTCCAACCAATGACTTTAATACGTCCATTGGCGGGATTTTAAAAGTTCCTGTATTTAAACTAATAAGAAATATAGAAACGATTAGTCCTACTAAAATCGTTAATATAGAAATGTTCTTTTTTGTTAAGACACTCGTCCTCACATCTTTCCTCTCCCTTCATTACGTGCTAAGTAGAGGAAGAATGGAACCCCAATTAGCGCTGTAATTGCTCCAATTGGCGTTTCAAATGGCGGGTTAATAACGCGAGATAACATATCTGCACATTCAATTAACAGCCCGCCTAAGACCGCAGAACATGGAATAACCCATCTATAGTCCGAGCCTACAAGAAAACGAGTCATATGCGGAATTACAAGACCAACAAATCCAACTGATCCTGCCATGGAAACTGCGGAACCCGTTAAAACAAGAACAAGTACTGTTCCGATAAATTTAATTAATGTCGTATTTTGACCAAGTCCAATTGCAATTTCTTCACCGAAGCTCAAAATTGTAATATATCTCGACATCATAATTGCGATAAAAAGACAAACAAGGCCAATTGGCACTAACATATTAATACTTTGCCATTTCACTCCAGCAACCCCGCCTGCATTCCACATGCTTACCTCTTGGGCAAGATTGAAATACAATGCGATTCCAGATGAAATTGCCCCTAATAAAGCACTAATAGCTGCACCTGCTAAAGCTAATTTCACAGGTGTTAATCCACCTGGTGAAGAAGACCCAATTCCATATACAATGCTTGCACCAAACGCAGCTCCAATAAAAGATGCGATAACAAACATTAAATAAGGTGAATTAGGAAAAAATGCATACATAATTGCAATTCCAAATACAGCCCCATCTGTAATCCCCATTAACGATGGTGAAGCAAGTGGATTTCGCGTCATACCTTGCATAATTGCTCCTGATACCGCTAAAAAGGCACCTGCAACTACGCCCCCTATTGCTCTAGGCATGCGAAGCTCTTGAATTACATTATGATGTGTAATAGATCCATCAAACTGAAATACAGCTTGCCATACAGTCTTTAAACTAATATCTGCAGCCCCAAAAGAAATAGAAACTGCCATGCTTAAAGCTAACAAAACTGTACCCGCTACTAAAATAATAGAAGCGATAAGCGGTCTGCTCTTAATCTCTTTAACATTCTCTTCTTGCTGTTCTATACTGTTTGCGCTCGCTTCCATCCCTCAACCATCCTAACTAACAACATATATTTATTGAAATGAAATTTATTCTCAAATAGTAATAAAAAAATTAGGTGAATTGTTATTTTCCTGATAATGATTATCAGAATCAGACACTTCTATTCTACCTATCGCTTTAAAAGACTGTCAACCATTATTTTGAAATATAAATTTATATAAATTGGAATTTTAATACAAAAGTTGTGTCTATCCTTTAGAAAACGTTCGTCCACACAAGAGTACTTTCGCAGAATAAATTATTCCTCTTATGGGCATAAAAAAGAAGAGTAATCTTTTCACTCTTCTTTTTCTTACTTATTTAACTTTGCTTCAATTTTTGCGATTAACTCATCTTCTGTTGGAGCCGCAACTGGACGGTTATTTACAAATGCGAATGATTTTTTACGACCAGGACCACAGTAAGACTGACATCCAACTTCAATCGTTGCACATGAATCTACTTTTTTTAACTTCGGAACTAACGTTTTAACGTTCGTTGCCTGACAGTCATCGCACACGCGAAACTCGTTTCCCATTATATAACACTTCCTCTATTTTAAACTTTTCTCAAGTACGTTTAAAAATAAACACTAAATGGTATTTTACCGCTCTTTGAAGCTCGTTGCAAGTTTCCCTACAAAGCCTATTCTCTACATAATGCTACATATTTTATATGCTCTCCTACAGAAGTACTCACCATTCATGGGAAAATTTTTACCTTTCATCGAAATCTACCATATTTTTAAAAGCTTTGTATAAAAGTTTATTTTTTTGCCCATTATAAAAATAGGAAGTTCATAAAAAGAAAGGGAGTTGAATCTATGAAAGTAAGACAAGATGCTTGGACAGATGAGGATGATTTATTACTTGCTGAAACGGTACTTCGTCATGTTAGAGAAGGAAGTACGCAATTAAATGCATTTGAGGAAGTAGGGGATCAGTTAAATCGTACATCTGCTGCTTGTGGTTTCCGCTGGAATGCTGTTGTTCGCTATAGCTATGAACAAGCTCTTCAACTAGCAAAAAAACATCGTAAAGATAAAATGCGTGCTGCAAGCGGTGAACAAGCGAAAAAACGTTTACTTTATACACCACCAGCTTCAGATTCGATAACTGATTATGAAGAATTAGTACAAGAAGAATCAATCGTACAATATAAAGAAGCTATTCCATATCAAGAATCTACTGCTCCTGCTGCAAGAAGCTCTATGACAATGCAAGATGTTATTTATTTTTTACAAACAGTCGGATCTTCAAATATAAAAGTGACAGCTCTTGAAAACGAGAATACGAGATTGAAACAAGAAATTAAAGCACAAATCCTTCGGAATGAGGAACTAGAAAAGAAACTAGAAAAATTAGAAAAGCAATCTCATACTGTACAAGAAGATTACGAAACACTTATGAACATTATGAACCGAGCTCGTAAATTGGCAGTCATGGATGACGAAGAACGTTCTCAAACATCTTTCCGAATGGACCGAAACGGTAATTTAGAAAAAATTGCAGAATAAAAAGGATGCATGTAATGCATCCTTTTTATTATTTCACTTCTAAGCTCCCCCTTTATATGTGAGAAAACTCCATTCTTCATTTTTTGCTATAATAGAGATTGTCATTTTAAAGATAAGGGGTTAGTTATATGAGCAATTCCCGTTCCATTTTATCTCAGCCAGAGTGGCGCATTGTAGATCAATCTAGTTTGGGACCAACATTTCATGCACTTCAGTCATTCGCAATGGATGACACATTATGCACAAGCATTGGAAATGGCAAGTCAGCCGCAACAATGCGTTCTTGGGTTCATCACAATACAATTGTCCTTGGCATTCAAGATTCACGCCTTCCGCATTTAGAAGAAGGTATTTCTTTTTTAAAACAAAACAACTTCAATGTTATTGTCCGTAATTCTGGCGGGCTTGCGGTCGTGCTTGATGAAGGTGTTTTAAACGTATCACTTTTATTCCAAGAAACAGAAAAAGGTATCGATATTGACCTTGGATACGATACAATGTGGCATTTGATTAAGGAGATGTTAAAGGATTACGACGTTACTATCGAGGCAAAAGAAATTGTCGGCTCTTACTGTCCTGGTAGTTATGACTTAAGTATTCGCGATCAAAAATTCGCTGGTATTTCACAACGTCGTATTCGCGGAGGTGTCGCTGTCCAAATCTATCTCTGCGCTACCGGAAGTGGCTCTGAGCGTGCCGCACTCGTTCGTGATTTCTACAACCTAGCAATTCAAGGGGAAGAAACACGCTTTACGTACCCTGAAATTGTACCAAGTACGATGGCCTCACTCTCAGAATTACTTGGTGAAACCATTACAGTACAAGATTTAATGATGCGTCTTTTAAAAACATTGCAGCAATTCGCTCCAAAGTTAACACCATCTCAATTAACAATAGATGAGATTTCTTTATATGAGACGAATTTACAACGTATTATTGATCGTAATAATAAAGCACTTGGTTTAGAAAAATAAAGACCGTCGCTATAATAGCGACGGTCTTTATTTCAATTCATTATAGAATTAAAGTGCTTGAGCTGCTGTAATTAAAGCTAACTTGTACACTTCTTCTTCGTTACATCCACGAGATAGGTCATTTACAGGCATGTTTAAACCTTGTAAGATTGGTCCTACTGCTTCGAAGTTACCTAAACGTTGAGCGATTTTGTAGCCGATATTACCAGCTTCTAAGCTTGGGAATACGAATACGTTAGCATCACCTTTAATTGTAGAACCTGGAGCTTTTTTCTCAGCTACAGATGGTACGAATGCAGCATCGAATTGGAATTCTCCATCTAAAGTTAACTCAGGAGCCATTTCTTTTGCAATGCGAGTTGCTTCTACAACTTTTTCTGTTTCTGGAGATTTCGCAGAACCTTTTGTAGAGAAGCTTAACATAGCAACGCGTGGATCAATGCCGAATAACTCAGCAGTTTTCGCACTTTCGATACCGATTTCAGCTAAATCTTGGCTGTTTGGTGCAATGTTAATTGCGCAATCAGCGAATACATATTTCTCTTCTTCACGTACCATGATGAATACGCCAGAAGTTTTTGTAACGCCTGGTTTTGTTTTAATAATTTGAAGTGCTGGACGAACTGTATCAGCTGTAGAATGAGCTGCACCACTTACTAGACCGTGTGCTTTGCCCATGTATACAAGCATTGTACCGAAGTAGTTTTCGTCTTTAAGGATTTTGCGAGCGTCTTCTTCAGTTGCTTTACCTTTACGGCGTTCAACGAAAGATGCTACCATTGCATCCATTTCTTCGTATGTAGCTGGGTCGTAAATATCAACGCCTGCTAATGTTAAATTCATGCTAGCAGCTTTTGCGCTAATTTCTTCTCTATTACCAACTAAGATTGGTTTTACTAACTCTTCTTTTGCTAAACGCTCTGCAGCGCCTAAAATTCTTTCATCAGTTCCTTCAGGAAGTACGATAGAAATGCCTTTTCCTTGAACTTTTTCTTTTACTGTTGTAAATAAGTTGCTCACGAATAAACCCTCCTACATATGTTAAAAAAACTCTATCTTTAAGAATACTGCTTTTCTTCTATATTTTAAACTTATAGCTCCCAAAAAATAGATAAAATAAAAATGATTATATTTTCATAAAATTCAGCCGTTAAATTCACCTTGCTTAAACACTTAAATGTGACAATTTTATGCGCCAAGGTTTTATATAGATGATTTTAAAACTATATATGCTATAGTTAACGTGTAAAACTATCATTAACTGAGGTGAATAGAATGAGTGAAGCAACAACAACGTTAGATGGCTGGTATTGTTTACATGATTTACGTTCTATTGATTGGGCTGCATGGAAAACATTATCTAGCGACGAACGCGGACAAGCAGTGTCTGAATTTTTAAATGTCGTTGAAAAATGGAACGAAGTAGCTACTGCGAAAAAAGGTAGTCACGCAATGTATACAGTTGTTGGCCAAAAAGCTGATATTATGCTTATGATTTTACGTCCAACAATGGAAGAGTTAAATGAAATTGAGACAGAATTGAATAAAACAACTTTAGCTGAATATATGGTTCCTGCATATTCTTACGTATCTGTTGTTGAATTAAGCAACTATCTTCCAGCTGATGAGGATCCATACCAAAACCCGCAAATTTTAGCTCGCTTATATCCTGAATTGCCGAAAGCAAATCATATTTGCTTCTATCCAATGGATAAGCGTCGCCAAGGTGATGACAACTGGTACATGCTTCCTATGGAAGAGCGTAAAAAAATGATGTACAGTCATAGTAAAATTGGCCGTCAATACGCAGGTAAAGTACGCCAAGTGATTTCAGGATCTGTTGGATTCGACGATTTCGAATGGGGCGTAACATTATTCGCTGACGATGTTCTTCAATTTAAAAAACTTATATATGAAATGCGCTTCGATGAAGTAAGTGCTCGTTATGGTGAATTTGGAACATTCTTCGTTGGAAACATTTTACCAGACGAAAAAGTAGAGAAATTTTTACACATATAAATGGTGAAAAGGAACGAAATTCGTTCCTTTTTTTATTCTTCTCTATATTTATCCTCAAAAATCCCCTTTTTTCTGCACTTTTGAAGAAAAACCGACATTTTTTCAAATTTATTGTAAAATTGTAACCTTTTTATATGTAAAGATATGCTAAAATGATACGAGCTATATGCTAAATAACGATGCGAAGGTGATAATCTATATGAAAAAAATTTTGTCTATTTTACTATTGCTTGTATTGTCAATTTCTTCCTTAGGAGTAACAACATCCCATGCGGAAGAAAAAATACATATTGAGGCAGCCGCTGCACTTTTATTTGATGCAGATACAGGAAAAATACTTCACGAGCAAAATCCAGATGAATTGCTAGCTATTGCTAGTATGTCGAAATTAATTGTTGTTTACGCTGTTTTAGAAGCAATTAAAGAAGGAAAAATCACATGGGATACGAAAGTAAATATTTCTGATTACGCTTATGAAGTCTCTCGTAATAATGAATTCTCTAATGTACCGTTCGAAAAAGGACGTCAATATACTGTAAAAGAATTATATCATTCTATTGTTATATTCTCTGCAAATGGATCTAGTATCGCTTTAGCAGAACTTCTTGCAGGAAGTGAGAAAAACTTCTTAAATCTTGCAAATGAACATGCTAAAAAGCTAGGATTAAAGAAATATAAATTTGTAAACGCTACGGGCTTAAATAACGCTGACTTAAAAGGAAAACATCCTGAGGGTACTGATCCAAATGCAGAAAACTCTATGTCAGCTCGTGATATGGGTATGCTTTCAAAAGCAATGATTACAAAGTATCCAGAAATGCTAGAGGATACAAAACAAAGATTTAGAAACTTCCCAGACAATCACCCAAAACCAATTCGTATGGAAAACTGGAATTGGATGTTACCAGGAGCTGCTTTCGCTTATGAAGGTACTGATGGTTTAAAAACTGGAAGTTCTGATACAGCTGGATACGGATTTACTATTACTGCTAAACGTGGTGATGTACGTCTTATCTCGGTTATTATTAAAACAAAATCAATGGATGAACGTTTCACAGAATCTCGTGAATTAATCGAATACGGATTTAATAACTTTGAAAAACAAAAACTAAAAGTTAATAAGAACAATACAATCTCTGTAGTAAAAGGGAAAGAAGACCAAGTAACTGTTGCACCCGAAAAAGAAATAACAGTAATTGCGAAAAAAGGTAGCAAAGAACCTTATAAAATTGGGACTGAATTAGATAAATCTCTTGCTGAAGATGGACATTTAGTTGCTCCTATTAAGAAAGATGCCAAAGTAGGCTCAATTACTTTAGAATCAACTGATAAATACGGTTTCTTAGACGGTAGTAAAAGTATGAAAGTTACTGCAAAAACGACAGAGGAAGTTGAAAAAGCAAATTGGTTTGTGTTAACAATGCGCTCTATTGGTGATTTCTTCTCAAACTTATGGTCTAAAGTTTTTTAATAAAAAAGCTGGCTCACGCTAGCTTTTTTTATTTTCCGCTCTCAATGTAAAACTTCGTTTGGTTGTCATATCTGAGCCCTTTTCCTCATACGTATGAACTAGTAATTGTTACACACTTCATCTAGAGATAAACCTCTTTCCAAAAGGTATTCCAAAAAGAGAGGTGACACATAATGGGAGTTATTGCTTATAACGAAGAAGATGTAAAGTTGTTAGCTAGACTGATGCGTGCTGAAGCCGAAGGAGAAGGACAACAAGGAATGTTAATGGTCGGAAACGTTGGGGTAAATCGTGTCCGCGGAAATTGTTTAGACTTTAAAAGCATTCGTAATTTACGTCAAATGGTTTATCAAAACCCCGGCGGTTTTGAAGCAACGCAAAAAGGATACTTTTATCAACGGGCACGTGAACAAGATATTGCCCTAGCGAGACGGACCATTCAAGGGCAACGTTTTTGGCCTGCTAACTTTGCCTTATGGTTCTTTAGACCTGAAGGGGCATGTCCACCAACTTGGTATAACCAACAAAACTCTGGTCGCTTTAAAAAGCACTGCTTCTTCCAGCCATCTGCTGGAGACTGCCCTAGCGTATATTAAGGAATAAAAATGAGGAGGGATTTTTGAATGGCACAGCAACAAAATCCGTACTATGGAACAGGTTTTTATCAACCATCTGGAACTTATGTACAACCGCAACAAATGACTCAACAACAGCAGCAAGCGATGCAACAACAAACAGCTCAAGCTGCGCAAGCTCAATATGCAATTTCTCAAGGCATGTTACCTCTAGAGCAATCCTATATTGAAAATATCCTTCGTTTAAACAAAGGTAAGCAAGCTACGGTTGTAATGACTTATGAACGTGGCAGTTCCCTTGGTACACAATCTTATACAGGTATTATTGAAGCAGCTGGCCGTGACCATATTGTTATTAGTGAACCGCAATCAGGAAAACGCTATTTACTACTAATGATCTACTTAGATTACGTAGAGTTTCCAGAAGAAATTACGTATTTACCTAGTCAACAAGCAACTTATACTCCAAGACCATAAAAAAAGCTGGCAAATGCCAGCTTTTGTTTTTTTATAATCCTTTTACAACTGCAGTCCCTACTAGAATCCACGCCACTATAAACGCTACACCACCAAGAGGTGTAATTGGACCAAAGAACTTAATGCCTGTCGTACTTAATGCATACAAACTACCTGAGAACATAATAATTCCAGCTACCATTAGCCAACCAGCAGTAGTTAAAAGTGATGATTGAACCTTATCCATCAATAAAGCAACTACGAATAGTCCACCTGCATGAAACATTTGATATGTAACGCCTGTTTTCCAAACTTCTAACATTTTTGCAGAAATTTTATTTTCTAAACCGTGTGCTCCAAAGGCCCCTAACGCAACAGATAGCCCCGCTGCAATACAACCTAGTAAAAAGAAAATTTTCATCTTAATTCCCCTTTTTTACCTTTATCATAAGCAATTTTTGCATATAAGCCAACCGATTTATCTTCTAAAAATCAAATAAAGAATTACCGTTTGCATCACTTTCTTTTATATATACTGGCTCCCCAGAAACAGGTGCAATTGGTTGCATAGTTGTTACTGGTTGTGATCCAATTACTTGCGATTGAATTTCCGGTTCTCTATATGTAGATGTTTCAACTTGTTCATCTAATAATAAGTCACATAAAGCACGCACAACTAATAAATGTTCTTTTGACTTTTGTCCTTCACTACTTTTTGCCTTCGCAATTTCATTCGCCATTTTATTTAAAATCTTGTCGCTAGATATTTGCATTCCTTATCACCTCGTACTTTGTAATTCTTTCTCGAATTGTCCCAATTTTTCTACTGAACCAAATACTATTATCATATCACGTTCTTTCAATTTTTCCTGCCCTGTCGGATTATGTATAATATTCCCATTTCTTGAAATCGCTAATATTGTTACATCAAACTGATTCCTTACATTACTCTCTAGTAACGATTTACCAACCAATATTGAATCTTTTCCAACTAGAATTTCTTCAATGACAAATGACTGTTCTACTCCATACAACACTGTATCAATATAATGAACAGTTAATGGATTTGCAATACCTTTTGCGATATGAATACCCGCCATACTAGATGGATTAATAACCTTATTTGCACCAGCACGCCTTAATTTCTCTTCAGTTTCTGGCTTTTCAGATCTCGCCACAATTTTAATCGTATCGTTTAACCCTCTTGCTGTTAATGTAATAAATACATTTTCAGCATCATTTGCAACAATAGCAACTAAACCAGCTGCTTTTAAAATTCCGGCATTATGTAATACTTGATCTTCCGTTGCATCTCCATGTACAAATAAAAGCTTTTCCTGCTCCAATATACTTTCATCTTTATCAACAACGACAAATGGAATATTCTTTTCTTGCAATTCATGTACAACTTGAAGCCCCACTCTACCGCAACCACATACTATAATATGATTTTTCAACTGCGCTATTTGTTTATCCATCTTCTTCCTCCGTACTGCATGAAATAAATTCCCTTCAATAATCATAGCTGCCACTACCCCAATTGCATACGTAACAATACCTACGCCAACAGGAATAATAAGAAGCGCAAATACTTTCCCCGCTTGCGTTACAGGAACGGCATCTCCGTATCCAACAGTCAATACAGTAATCATTGTCATCCAAAATGCTTGAAACAAACTAATCTCTTCAATCGTCATAAATCCTATCGTTCCTAGAATTACAACAAAAGTCATACATATAACTGCTATCCATAATTGCTTACGTGCATTCATACTGTGTTTCAACTCTTTTCTCTATCTACAATCTTTGCCAGTGGAAATAAAATACGTATATACTAGATACGGAATCTATGAAAGAGGTTGATATAATGAAGACATTTCTTTCCGCCTTACAATGGGCACTATTTATTTTAGCTGGAAGCCTTATTGTACCAATTAGTGTCGCAACTAGTTATGGTCTTAATGGCGCTGAAGCCATCGCATTTGTACAAAGAACATTATTTGTTCTAGGTTTTGCTGGTCTCTTGCAAGCTATATTTGGGCATAAACTTCCTATTCAAGAAGGTCCTGCTGGCCTTTGGTGGGGAATTTTCTCTCTTTACGCAAGTTTAGGCGTCGTACTATTTGGATCAAATAATGAGACACTTAAAGTTCTTCAATATGCTTTCTTATTAAGTGGTATTATTTGTATTATTCTTAGCGTTTTTGGACTTATTGATAAACTCGTTCGCTATTTTACACCGACAGTCATTGGAACGTATTTATTTCTTCTTGTCGCGCAGCTTAGTGGCTCCTTCTTAAAGGGAATGTTTGGCCTTGATGGAAAACATACAGAAGTACAACCTAACGTATTTATTCTTTCACTCATTGTTATTTTACTATCCTTTTTCATCATGAAGCTACCTATTATTGGACAATATTCCGTTCTTTTCAGTATCGTATGCGGCTGGATATTATTCGCATGCTTCGGATTATCTAATCCAATAACACCAGTGACAGACATAATCCGTTTTCCATCCTTATTTGTTTTCGGAATGCCTCGTGTTGAATGGAATATGGTAATTACGGTCATTTTCGTTACGCTCTTACTTCTAACAAATATGTTAGCAAGTATTCGCGTTGTACAAAAGGTTGTCTCTAAATATGAAGAAAACGCTGCATCAGATCGTTTTAAACAAGCTGGCATTATAACAGGAATCAACCAATTGCTAGGCGGCCTATTTTCAGCTATTGGGCCTGTCGCTATTTCTGGATCAGCAGGTTTTATTGCAACGACTAATATTTATAAACGTCTCCCGTTTATATTAGGGTCAAGCTTTATTATTGTCGTTAGTATATTTCCAAAGATTACTTCATTCTTTGCAGCAATCCCTGTTGCAGTTGGTTATGCCGCTATTTATCCTGTATTCGCAAGCATGATTGGCCTCGCCTTTCGAGAATACGAAACTGTCCAGGATAAAGAACGATTATTTAAAGTAGCCGGTCTTTCAATCTTTACAGGAGTCGGAGTTATGTTTGTTCCAGCAGGAGCATATTCCACACTTCCACCATTTCTAGCATCGTTTTTAAGTAATGGTCTCGTTCTTGGATCTGTAATGGCAATCTTGCTAGAAATACTATTTTCTCGTTTCACAGCAAAACAAATATCTTAAATTGGAAAACTTCCATTATTGCACTCTACCTTTAGAGTTGTTACGATAAAATCAAACTTTAATCATTGGGGTTTTATTCATCCCCAATGATTATTAACCAATATTATGAGCAACACACTCATAATAATTTATCTACTTCTTTTCAAAGAGGTTTGATGTCTTACTATTATTCCTCAATCTCTTCATGAACATGTATTTTGATTTCAATTAAAGAAAGGAATTTTCTATATGACTTATAAAATGATTGTTTTAGATTTAGATGATACTTTATTACGTGATGACCATACTATTTCACCTCGTACGAAAGAAGCGTTAATGACTGCACAAGAGCAAGGCGTAAAGGTTGTACTTGCTTCTGGACGTCCAACGTTCGGTATGCGCAATGTAGCGAAAGAAATTCGTTTAGAAGAATACGGCAGTTTCATTTTATCTTTTAATGGTGCAAAAATTATTAACTGTAAAACAAACGAAGAAATCTTTAGTAGTACACTATCTCCTGAAATCGTTCACAACCTATTTGAAATTAGTAAAACTGAAGATGTATGGATTCATACTTATATGGGCGATGATATCGTAACGGAAGAAAATAATCCTTATACTGAAATTGAGGGCGATATTACTGGTATGCCAATTATTGTAGTAGATGACTTTAAAGCTGCAGTTAAAGAGCCCGTAGTAAAAGTATTAATGAATAAAGAAGCTGAACGCCTTGTTGAAGTTGAAAAGAAACTACAAAAACAGCTAGAAGGCCAATTAAGCGTGATGCGTTCGAAACCATTCTTCTTAGAATTTACTGAAGCTGGTGTTACAAAAGGAACGAGCTTAAACAAACTGATCCAAAAGCTTGGCATTAAGCGTGAAGAAGTTATCGCAATGGGCGATAGCTATAACGACCAAGCGATGATTGAATTTGCTGGTCTTGGCGTTGCAATGGGCAATGCACCTGATGATATTAAAGAAATTGCAAACTACGTAACAGATACAAATATGAACGATGGTGTTGCAAAAGTTGTAGAGAAATTCGTTTTAAAAACGGATGTACTTGTTTAATATTTTCATTCACAAAACCTATTTGAAGTCAAATACTTCAAATAGGTTTTTATTTAAATTCTCATGCTTTTGTGACTATATTTTGAACTTTGCACTATTCTCGTAGTGTAAACTTTCTTTTTGTATATAATGAAACAAAATAGACTATTTTATTTTGAAAAAGAATACAAATTTACTATATACAAGCATACGTTAAAGGAGGCTACTTTATGTTATCTACACCAATCGGACGATTAAGAGCAATTGGACTAGTTGAGGGTATTTCTTTCCTATTACTACTATTTGTAGCAATGCCATTGAAATATTTCGCAGGATTTGCAACAGCTGTTAAAATTACAGGCATGGCTCATGGTGTTCTATTTATTCTATTCATCTTTGCAGTAATTCAAGTAACAATCGTACACCGTAAATCAATTTTATGGGCACTTGGAGCATTTGTTTCATCAGTTATCCCATTTGGCACTTTTGTACTAGATGCAAAATTAAAGAACGAGCAACAATAATAATAAAAAGGTAGTTAACGACTGTTAACTACCTTTTCTATTTATAAATTTGGAATTTCCCAATCAATTTCTCTTTCGCCCATATTAGCTAAAATCGTATTTACTTTAGAATATGGCTTACTACCAAAGAAACCACGTCTTGCCGATAGTGGGCTTGGATGTACAGATTCGATAATATGATGATTCGGATTCGTAATTAACTTCTTCTTCGCCTGCGCATGGCGCCCCCACAATATGAAAATAACTGGCTTTTCACGTTCATTCAATAGTTCAATTACACGATCTGTGAAGTGCTCCCATCCTTTTCCCTTATGAGAATTTGCTTCGCCTTGACGAACTGTTAATACGGTATTTAGTAATAATACTCCTTGTTCCGCCCATTTTACTAAATAACCGTTATTCGGGATTTCATAACCATATTCATCTCGAAGTTCTTTATACATATTTAACAATGACGGTGGTGTTTTAACACCAGGTTGCACAGAAAAGCTTAAACCATGCGCTTGATTCGGTCCATGATATGGATCTTGTCCTAAAATAACAACCTTTGTATTTTCATAACTTGTATACTGAAGAGCGTTAAAAATATCTTCTACCTTCGGATAAACAACATGCGTGCTATATTCTTCTGTCAAAAAACTAGATAGAGTAAGATAATACTCTTTCTCGAATTCTGGTGCCAATAGTGGCTCCCAATCATTCTTTAAAACATTTTCCATACTGTCACTTCCTGTCTAATTAATTCACCATATCCTGTCTTGTAAATACTACGAACGAAATAACAAGGGAAACAACTGCCCAAACAGTTAAATTCATCAAAGAAAATCCCATCGATAAACCTTGTAATGCAGGTAATTTTCCTGATAAATAATCCGTTAATGATAAATTCACACTAAAAATATATTTGGCGCCTTCCCAAGATGTTGCGAACGAGCTTAAAATACCGCCTGCAATTAATGCAGCTAGCATAACGCCCATACCAGCTGGTGTATTACGAATTAAAACAGAGACCATAAATGATATAGTTCCGACAACGATAGCAACAAACCATGCTAGTCCATACGCCATTAAGATGTATTGCCACTGCGGAATAAGATGCACAAAGTTCGTATTTAGCGTTTCCTTATCAATAACAAATCCTGTTAAAACAGGTAAATTCCATCCCGAGTATCCAAATACAAGCCCTGATAATATGTAAGCAAACAAACCTACAAGAAACAGTATGAGCGAAATGAAAAATAACATCGTCACGTATTTACTAAGGAGTATTTTCCAGCGCCGAATTGGCCGCGTAAGTAACATCTTCATCGTCCCATCACTTCGTTCTCCTGAAACGATATCAATGGCGACAATCATTACGAGAAGCGGAATAAATAATGTAATTCCTTGTTCAATAAATGATCTGACAAAAGTCGGTGCACCCGGTGCCATCGGATTAATATCATGATCTAAATAATATTGTTGTTGCTCAACTCTTACCTTTAACCAATCACGCCATTCTTCTGGCAACCTAGAATTGTTCAACCGGTTCTGAGAATCAACAATTTGCTGTTGCAATGAAACCTTCCAATCGGTTGTACCGAGTCTTTTTTGTGTCGTTTCTATTTCACGATACTGCGCATACACAAAAAGCGGGATCAAGATTGCTAAAATAAGCATGACAACAAAAATACGTTTCTTACGGTAAATCTTTTCTGATTCATTTAAAACTAGATTCGCAAATTCACGCATGCTGCTCACCCCTTGTGAGTTCAATAAATAAATCTTCTAGCGTAAATACAAGCTCCTTAACGCTATGTACATCTATTTCATTTTCGACAAAGTGTTTATTCCAACTACTTATAGATGCAATATCCATGCGGCATAGTAATCGATCGCCTTCTACACTCACTTCCCTTACTTCTTCGGCCGCTTCTAGCATATCTTTCGCCTTAGAAATTGGTGTAACAATCCATTCTACACGATCACTTGCTGTTTTAATTAATTCTTCAACCTTGGCAACTGTTATCATTTTTCCTTTATGAATAATAGCAACGCGATCACATATCATTTGCACTTCACTTAGCAAGTGACTTGAAATAAACACGCTCATATTTTCTTCTTTTACAAGCTTATGTATAAATTCCCTAAGTTCTCTAATCCCTGCTGGATCTAAACCATTCGTTGGCTCATCTAATATGAGCAATTTTGGATTCCCAAGGAGCGCCTGCGCAATTCCAAGGCGTTGTTTCATACCAAGTGAGTACGTTTTTACCTTGTCATGAATTCTTTCATCTAAATGAACCATTTCAGCAATTTCAATAATACGTTCATCTGATATATCACCTAACATACGAGCAAATTGCTTTAAATTTTCCCATCCCGTTAAATATGTATACAACTCTGGGTTTTCAACGATACTCCCAATTTGACGCATCGCTTCTCTGAAATTTTCCTTAATCGAATAACCACCGATAGAAATCGTACCTTCTGTCGCCTTAATCAATCCGACTAACATTCGAATGGTAGTCGTCTTTCCAGCACCATTTGGTCCTAAGAACCCGAACACTTCTCCTTGCTTTACATCAAAGGAAATATTCTCTACAAGAGTCTTCTTTCCAATTACCTTCTTCAAATCTCGTACGGAAAGTATCGTCGTCATTTTACCCCTCCTTGTTCTAGTTTTAATTTACTTACAACATTTTGAACTAAACGTTCTGCCATATACGTATAACCTACTTCGTTCGGATGAAAATGATCAGAGTATAATAAATCTTTCCCGCGGTTTTGGAATAAATCAAATGTCGGTGTAATATACACATTTTTATCATTTAGCGCTAACTTCTCTAAAGATGCATTCCAGTCCACAACAATGTTTGAAGACCCTTTTAAATCTTCTACATCTTCAAAAGGATTGTATAAACCAAGCCAAAAAATCGGACTATCTGTATTTAATTTACGAATTTCTTCTATAATTTTCTTTGCTTCATTTTGAAACGTTTCTGTGTCAGGACGATACGTCTCTAAATCTATTTTCCCAAGCGATTCCCAGCCTGGGAACAAATCATTCCCACCAATCGTTAACACGATTACATCTGCTTGCTTAATTGAATATTGAGCGCCATTACTTTCAATTTGTTTTAATAAATCGGGCATTTTTGCACCACTAACTGCTAAATTTGTTAATGCAATTTTTTGCTTATAATCTTTTTGTAAATCCTCTTTCATTCGCCCAACATAGCCAATTCCTTCTTTATCACCAACGCCACGCGTTAATGAATCACCTAAACTAACGATTTGTAACGTTCCCGTTTTCTTTTTCTCTTTTGCCACTACATCGGTCTTTTTAATTAAATTTGAAGCTTTCGGATTTAATACATCATTTACACCTGACACAAAGCCATATGCAAATAAACAGAAAGATGCAATTGTAATGAGTAGAATTACTTTTACTACTTTTGATCTCATATCAAAACCCCTTTTAGCCCTCATAGATTGTCCATAATTATACCAAACGAAATTTTGAAAAGCGATTTTCACACCTTCTCAATTACGTCGTTTCTCTATTTACTAACTCTGGTAATAACTCTATATGCTTCACATCTAATTTCTCTTCATTAATCTTTTCATATAATAATTCAAACGCTTTTACTCCAACGTTTTTACTAGAATGCGAAATCGTCGTTATACCCAATATATCTGCCACCTCTTGATCATCACACCCGATAATCGTAATATCCTCTGGAATACGAATTCCTTGTTTTTTTGCTTCTGTAACCATCCCCGCTGCAATATGGTTACAAGATACAAGGAACGCCGTCGGTTTTACTGACATATGAGCCCATTCTCTAATTACATTGCGTCCATCTTCCACTGTAAAACAACCCTCAAATTTCCAGGTCTCTAACGGTGTTACGATACTCTGTTGAAGCGAATCTTCATATGCCTTCTTTCGTCTTTGGCTATTAACACTATTACTTCTTCCAATACAATATCCAACATGTGTATGACCGGCATCTATTAAGCTTTTCATCCCAAGTGAAAATACTTTGTAGTAATCGATATGGACACTTGAAATGCATTTTGAATCTATTTCTTCACACATAACAATCGGGCCGAATTTTGTATATTCTTCAAGCCTCTCCTTACTATTTGCCCGAGAACAAATAATAACCCCATCAAGCTTTTTCATTTTTAACATATTTAAAATTTCTAGTTCTTTTTCTTCGCTATAATTCGTCTGGCAAAGCATCATATTATAATTATTCTTGGCTGTCTCTTTTGATATCCCCTCGATAATAGCGCTATAATATTGATCATTTACGTGTGGTAATAAAACGCCAATTACATTCGTTTTTCCTTTCACTAAATGAATCGCATTCACGTTTTGCGTGTAATTTAATTCTTCTATAATCGCTAAAATTTCTTTTCGTTTCTGTTCATTTACGTACGGATGATTATTTAGTACACGTGAAACAGTTGAAACAGATACTCCAGCAAGTTCAGCAATCTTTCTTATATTTGTCATCTCATTTTCCCCTTCTCACAAAAATTCTCCCTTGACCTGGTAAGCTTTCCACAATATATCCTTTCCTAGCAAATACATTTAGAAAGGATATACAACTATGCTTCGATTCAAATTAGAATATATATTTTTCATTGGCGGTTTACTCATTCTTGCCATCGGTATTAATATGATGACGACAATTACTTCCTTTGGACTTAGCCCTTATGATTCCTTCTTTATTGCACTATATCAAAATTTTGGCATAAGTATTGGTTTTTGGATTTTTATGATTAACTTTGCCTTTACACTTATTGTACTCTTTTGGAATAAAAAACAAATTACAATCGGTACAATTGTAACGATGGTTCTTATTTCTCTTTTTGTTGATTGGATTGGTTCCATTACAACTATTATGGACGCTATCCGCTCTCTTCCAAAATATATAACACTTATTTGCGGAAATCTATTCGTTGGAGCTGGAATTGGTCTTTACGTCTCTACAAACCTTTGCGCAGCGCCTCAAGAAGCTTTCGTTTTAACGGTTGCTGAGAAGAAAAAATGGACGTTTAGAAGAACAGAGATTTCATTAGCCTTTTTATTTTTAACGTTAAGCTTTTTATTAGACGGACCTATCTATTTTGGAACAATCATCTTATCCTTTACAACAGGCTGGATTATCCAAGCATTTATTCAAGTTGGTACGCAGATTTTAAATAGAAAAGAGCCTATTAAGCAAGCTGCTTAATAGGCTCTTTCTGTTTTATGGTAAGGATACTACTTAGCATCCCCTTCAATTCGATAGTTCGCTTTCAAACAATCTATTTCTTCATACCCTTGCAACGTATGTAGAATATAATCATAATCAGCAAGAGACGCACGATGCGTTACAATTACAATTTCAGCCTTTCCTTTCTCTTCAAGCGGCATTTGAATAATTTTCTCAAAGCTAACTCCGCGCTCAGAGAACAATGAAGTAATTTTTGCAAATACACCAATTTCGTCTTTTACATGCAGTCTTAAAAACTTTTTCACGACAATTTCGTCTGGCTCTTTTAATACTTTTTGATATTGTGGGACTACAGCACTATTTCCTGTTACCCCTAATCTAATATTTTGCATTACAGCAACTAAATCCGAAACAACAGCTGTCGCTGTTGGTAAACTTCCTGCGCCTGGTCCATAAAACATCGTTTCCCCAACTGCTTCACCGTAAACATACACAGCGTTATATTCATTTTGTACTGCCGCAAGAGGATGTGTATTTGGAAGTAAAGTTGGTTCAACTGTAACCTCCAATTTTTCACCATCTCGTTTTGCAAGACCGATTAATTTAATTGTATAACCTAAGCTCTTACTATATTCAATATCTTCCTCTGTAATAGAGGTAATCCCTTTTACTTTCACGTCTCCAAGCTCTACATTTGTAGAGAAACCGAGAGTAGCTAAAATCGTCATTTTTCTTGCTGCATCTAAACCTTCTACATCTGATGTTGGATCTGCTTCTGCAAATCCAAGTTGTTGGGCTTCTTTTAACACGTCGTTATATGCTCTCCCTTCGTCTGACATTTTCGTCAAAATAAAATTTGTCGTTCCATTTACAATTCCCATTACTTTCGTAATAAGATCTGAGGAAAGTCCTTCTACGATACTGCGTAAAATTGGAATTCCCCCTGCCACACTCGCCTCATAGAATAAATCAGCCTTATTATCTTTTGCTGTCGCTAATAGTTCCGCCCCATGTAATGCCATTAAGTCTTTATTTGCAGTTACAACATGCTTTCCGCTTTTTAAAGCTTGTAAAATATATGATTTTGCATCATCAATGCCACCCATCACTTCAATGACAACATCAATATTTGGATTATCTAAAATTTCATTTGCATCTTGTGTTAATAGAGTAGAAGGTACCTCTATCTCTCTCTCTTTCTCAATGTTTTGCACTAATACTTTCGTTACCTTCACTGGACAACCTACTTGGTGTATGAGTCGTTCTTGATGATCCGTAATAATACGAACCACACCACTGCCAACTGTCCCAAGACCTAATAACCCAACTTGAATTTCTTTCATAGTACTGTCCACCCCTCAAAAATTGTGTTTAGATGAAATTATATGAGTAAAAAATCTGAAAAACAATTTATTTTGAACATTCGGAAAAATAAAGGTTAATCTTTACAAGGAAAACGTTGCCACGTGTTACACAATCTTTCTTTACAATATATAAGGGGTTTCTTGATACACGTAATAATTCAACCAATTAGAAAACAATAAATTACCATGACTCCTCCACCTAACAAGCGGCTTTTCATCTGGATTATTATGTTTAAAATAGTTTTTTGGCACATCAATATTTAATCCCTTGTCACGATCTCGTTCGTATTCTTGTTTTAACGTCTCACAACTATATTCGCTATGTCCAAGGGCAAACACTTGCCTTCCTTCTGGCCCAATAACAAGGTGAACACCTGCTTCTTCAGAGTTTGCTAACAATGTTAAGTCTTTCACTCCTCTAATATCATTCTCTCGTACTTCTGTATGACGAGAATGCGGAGCAAAAAACAATTCATCAAATCCTTGTAACAATTTCACATGTTGCTCGCAAACTTCATGTTCAAATACACCGAACATTTTTTCCTTAAGGGGATACTTTGGAACACCATAATGATAGTACAAGCCAGCCTGTGCTCCCCAGCAAATATGGAGCGTAGATGTTACATTCGTTTTTGAATACTCCATAATATGTTTAAGCTCTTCCCAATAATCTACCTCTTCAAAAGCGAGGGTCTCCACTGGCGCTCCTGTAATAATGAGCCCATCAAACTTTTCATTTTCAATATCACGAAACGTTTTATAAAAGCTTGTTAAATGTTCTTGCGTTACATTACGAGATAGATGTGATTCCATATGAAGCAAATGAACATCTAATTGTAACGGTGTGTTTCCAATTAAGCGAAGTAATTGCGCCTCTGTGTCTTGCTTCGTTGGCATTAAATTTAATATAGCAATTTTTAAAGCGCGTATATCTTGTGTTTCCGCTCGCTCCTTCGTCATTACAAAAATATTTTCTTTTTGTAACACTTTGCGAGCCGGTAAATCTTTATCAATTATGATCGGCATGTGTTTTGCCCCCAACTAGAGCTGCTTCCAAATCTGCAATAATATCAGAAACATCTTCTATACCAACTGATAAACGAATTAAATCAGATGTAACACCAGCTAAACGCTGATCTTCAGCATTTAATTGTCTATGCGTCGTACTAGCAGGATGTATAACGCAAGTTCGTGCATCAGCTACGTGCGTTACAAGAGTTGCTAGTTTTACATTTGCGATAAATTCTTTTGCTGCTTCTAATCCGCCTTTAATACCGAAAGTTAAAACACCACTAGCGCCTTTTTTCAAGTACTGTTGTGCCAATGAGTAATTTTCATTACTATCTAAGCCCGGATAATTCACCCATTCAATACGTTCATGATTAGCAAGCCACTTAGCAACTGCAAGAGCATTTTCACTATGACGTTCCATTCGTAAATGCAATGTTTCTAAGCCAATATTGCTAATATATGCATTGAATGGGCTCATACAATTTCCATAATCTCTTAATAGCTGAACACGTGCTTTCACAATATACGCTGCTGCACCAAAGTTTTGAACGTAACTTACACCGTGATAACTTGGATCTGGTTCAACAAGTTCAGGATACTTTCCATTTGTCCAATCAAAGTTTCCACCGTCAATTACAATACCGCCTAAGGAGCTCGCATGCCCATCGATATACTTCGTCGTAGAATGAACAATAATATTTGCCCCATGTTCAAACGCCTGGCATAAATAAGGAGTTGCTAATGTATTATCAACGATAAAAGGTACCTCTAATTCTTTAGCAGCAGCTGAAAATTCTTTAAAATTTAAAACATTCATCGCTGGATTTCCTAACGATTCTGCATAGATAAGTTTCGTCTTGTCATTAGCAAGCGCCGTAATTTCATCTGCCGTTAAATTTGGATTAAAGAACGTAACATCAATACCCAGTTTACGCAAACTCACTCCAAATAAATTAAACGTTCCCCCGTAAACCGTTGAAGAACAAAGTAAATGATCCCCACTACTACAAATATTTAAAACTGCGAGCATAATAGCTGCTTGCCCAGAAGCCGTTGCAACAGCTCCTACACCGCCTTCTAAATCTGATAACTTCTGCTCAAATGCGGCTAGAGTAGGGTTTCCAATACGTGTATAAATATATCCTTCTGCCTCTAAGTTAAATAGGGCTGCTAAATCATCTGAAGTATCGTATTTATATGTTGTACTTTGATAAAGTGGTAAAACACGTGGTTCACCATTTTTTGGCGTATAGCCACCTTGCACACAAATTGTTCCTTTTCCCCATGATTCTCCCATCTCTCATTCTCCTTTCTTTTATACAAAATAAAAAACTGCCCCTTTCCTGAAAACAAGAAAGGAGCAGTTTGAAAACACGCTCTAAAGGCTCTTTCTTATCTCTCAGGATTACTACCTGCAGGATTTGGCACAATTCCGTTATACGGCTGTTGCCAAGGTTTCATCGGGCCTGTCCCTCCACCTTTTCTTGATAAGACTATGCAATTACCGTTGATTTTATAGCAATAATTTCCTAATGTCAAACAGTTTTTCTGAATGTTCTAAAATAAATGTTAACAGTTTCATATAAAGCAACAAAAGAAATATATTCTAGTCTATTTCAAAAAAGACCTTTAAAAACCTCAAATCAGTCTATAAAATTAAATAAGTAATTTAACCTATAATCAAATTCCCCAAAAGTTAGCCTATATGTTGAATAGGCCATCTTCTCAAAAAGATACTATATATATTCAATCCATTTTTCACTAGTATATTTCACTTTTTTACCTACTAAGATTTACATAACGGAGGTATAACATGACAAATAAAAAAGATATGCAGTACATACTTGCTCTATATGGCATTCTTCTAGGATCTATAGTAGGAGCTACAGTCTGGTTATTTTTAGTCACAATAAATATTGGAATCCACTTTATTTGGGGATACTTGCCTGAAGTTCTCTCTTTTCCCTCTTATTACACCCTTTGCGTAACAATAATTGGCGGGGTCCTTGTTGGTCTATCACAAAAACATTTCGGTACATACCCACGCCTTATGCCTGAAGTGATGGCTGAATATAAAAAAACTGGTCGAATCGAATATCGCTTTGTCCATCAGGCTACTTTAACAGCGATTATTGTTTTAATTTTCGGAGCTAGTCTTGGTCCAGAAGCCGCACTAGTTGGAATTATAGGCGGACTGTGCACATGGGTAGGGGATCGCTTTAAATTTGCCTTAAAGGGTATGAATGAGCTAACCGAGATCGGAATTGGAGCTACTTTAAGTGTCATTTTTAACGCACCATTATTCGGTTATTTAGCACCAAATGAAAATGAGGGGGAACAAATTGCTGCTTTTTCTAAAGGAAAAAAGGCGATTGTATACTTAACTACTACTTTCGCAGGTTTTTCTGTTTATTTACTACTGAGTAAACTCGATAATCGTGGATCCTTTATTGTTGATTTCGGGGAAGGTGCACTTTCTTTCAATGAATGGATCGCATTTCTTCCACTTGCTAGTATCGGTGCTATAGTTGGTTTCTTTTATTTCAAGTTAGAATTCACATTAGAGAAGTTAATTCACCCTTTTAGGGAATACAAACTGACACTCGGAATTATCGGTGGTATTTTATTAGGAATTGCGGGAACTTTTCTTCCGTACACATTATTTTCAGGGGAACATCAATTAAAAGAATTAGTTGTTGAATGGAGCCATTTATCTTTTTGGATACTACTTCTTTCAGGGATTTTAAAGTTGTGCATTACTGCCGTTTGTTTGAACACAGGGTGGCGAGGTGGACATATCTTCCCAATTATATTTTCTGGGTCAAGTATCGGATACGCTGTAGCATCTATTCTTCCTATAGATCCAGTAGCATCTGTTGCCATCGTAACGACAGCAATTTCAAGCTATGCGTTACGAAAGCCAATAGCTATAACATTACTATTACTTATGTTTTTCCCGCTTAATTTACTATTGCCCATGCTTGGTGCAGCTGCTATCGGGAATGCCTTTCCGCTCCCAAAACATAACGAAAATAAAAATTAATAAAAATAGGCAGTGGGGATGAAAGCTCCACTGCCTATTTTTTTATTACACATGCTGCTTTAATAACGCTTCTAACTCCTCAAAATTATGCACTTCATATGTCGGTATAATCCCACTATCATTTAATTTCCTTTCTGGATTAAACCAACAAGTATCAATTCCCGCTACATATCCACCTTTCATATCAGCGCTTAATGAATCCCCAATAATCAGCCCTGCTTCAGGTGCAAAGTTAGGAATCCGTTCAAAAACATAATCAAAATACTCTTTCATCGGTTTTTGAAAACCTGTATCTTCCGAAACAAAAACATCTTTAAATAATGAATGTAAACCTGCATTACGTAAACGTTTATCTTGCGTCTTAGAAACACCATTTGTCACTATATACAATTCATACTCTCCTTGAATTTGATTTATAAATTCAAACGCACCTTGCATGAGTTGATTTCCTTCTTCTAAGTAGTTACGATAATTATTTTCCAATAATATTCCATCTACTTCTTCTCCATACTCTTTAAACAACAGAGAAAATCTTGTATTTACAACTTCATTGCGTGATAGTTCCCCTTTTTCAAAAGCATCCCAAAGACCTTTATTTATTTTTTTATAACGAGCCTCTATCTCGTCTGTTAAAGGGATTCCCTTCTCTTCAAAAAGCACCCGTAAAGCCACTTTTTCAGCCTTTTGGAAGTCTAGTAATGTATCATCTACATCAAATAACAACGTTTTATATTTTTTCATAAATTCATCACACTCTCTTTTCTACAAAAACAAATTTACATAAATCATATCATTCCTTCTTGTAAAGATAATAGGAGATATCTCATACTATACATAGGGGTGAAAATATGAAAATCAGCAAAAATGAGGAAGAAATTTATCAATACATGCGAATCCATCAATTCCATACCCTATTTTCATTTCATGTCTTGCCATATGTAGAGCTGCATTCTTTTCAAACGAAAGAGATGATATGTAGCGAAGGAAAAGCTCTCCCTTATCTCTATTACTTAATTTCTGGGAAAGCAAAAATATATATGAGTCATAAAAACGGGAAGGTTTCATTAATTAATTTTATTCAAGCACCATCTTTTATCGGGGAATTAGGATTAATAGGAGTAGAAAATATTACTAAGTCCGTTGAAGTACTAGAAGATTGTGTGTGTTTGGCACTTCCTCTTAAAGATTGTCAGCAACTTTTATTACAAGATGCAACGTTTTTACAGCACTTATGTAAATTTATTGGAGAAAAGACAATTACTCGCACTGAAAATTACGCAAAAAACTATAGTTATCCTTTTGAAAATCGATTAGCTGCTTTTATTTTATTAACAGAGCAAAATAATTGTTATATAGAAAAGCATACCGAGGCCTCGGAATATTTAAATGTCAGCTACCGTCATCTTTTATATGTATTAAATCAGTTTTGCCAACAAAATTATTTAAGAAAAGAAGGCCGAACATATTATATACAAGATCGAAATACATTAGAAAAACTTGCTGATGAACTAAAAATATAAAAAACAGCATTAACATGTAAACGTTAATACTGTTTTTTCGAGTGACGATTATAATTTTAATTAAAATTCACTTGCTACTTTAGCTGCTTCTTCAAGACCTGCAGCGATGATTTCTTCTGCTTTATCTGGGAATTGGTTATGTCCTTCAATAACTACTGTTTCCATGTTTGTTGCGCCGAAGAAGCCCATCATACTTGCTACATATTTAACAGCCATTTCTACCTCAGCTGCTGGACCTTCTGAATATACGCCGCCTCTTGCATTTAATAATGCAATCTTCTTATCTCCGATTAGGCCAACTGGACCCTCTGGCGTATATTTGAACGTTTTACCAGCACGGTTTAAATAATCAATATATGTGTGCAATACTGCTGGAAGCGTTAAGTTCCATAATGGGAAGCCGAAAACAACTTTATCAGCTTCTAGGAATTGATTTAAATACTTATCAGCAACTGCTACTGCTTTTGCTTCTTCTTCTGTTAAATCAAAGCCTTTACCTGCCTTGAATGTACCATTGATCATGTCTACGCCTACATATGGTAATTCTTCTTTATATAAATCAAGTTCTACTACTGTATCATTTGGGTGTGCTTCTTTATAGTTTGCTAAAAATGCCTCATATAATTTTACACTAACTGCTTGTTCCGCTGGACGGTTATTTGCTTTAACGAATAAAACTGTTGCCATTATTTATTCCTCCTAGTACTCACTCTTATGTTGTTATATGCTTTCAAAAAAGGTATCCCTTGTAATTGTTGTTTTGTTGCTTACAAACATATTTTATCTTTATATAAAGACAATTTCGTCCTCACATAGACGTATTTTTCCATAAAAAAAGTCCACCTTCTAAAGGCGAACTTGGTCTTACGACTTTCGTCTTATACAATTCCATTTTTCACTGCATATAATGCCGCTTGCGTACGATCAGATAAATTCAACTTACTCAAAATGCTACTTACATGCGCCTTAACTGTCTTTTCTGTAATAACTAAAACAGATGCAATTTCCTTATTGCTCATCCCTTTTGCTAATAGCTGCAATACTTCATTTTCTCTCGCTGTTAGCACATCCACTTGAATAGAAGGTTCTTCTTCCTTTTCTTCTACAGGTAATGTTTGAGAGAGAAGAGCATTTGCTATATCCGGATGTAATTGAATATTACCTTTATATGCGCTTCGAATAGCCTCAACAAGCTGATCTGGTTCTACATCTTTTAAAATATACCCACTTGCTCCAGCCCTTAATGCAGGTAACACATGCGCCTGATCAGAAAAGCTAGTTAATACAATTACTTTCACATTTGGATACTCTTTTTTAATATATGCCGTTGCCTCAACACCATCCATTTCAGGCATGTATAAATCCATTAATATAACATCGGGAGTTGTTTCTCCTACTTTCACTAACGCTTCTTTCCCATTATTCGCTTCTCCAACTAACTCTAAATCTTCCTGTGTACTTAAGAAAAATGCTAATCCTTTTAAAACGACTGTATGATCATCAACTAACAATACTTTTATTTTCACGAACTTCCCTCATTTTCACATCATAATGGTACGTTTATTTTTACACTTGTTCTTTTCTTATCACTTACAATTTTAATTGTTCCACCAACTAATTCTACTCTTTCACGCATCGTAGTCATGCCAAGTGATTTCTTCTCTTTTATATCCTTTTCTACAAAGCCATTTCCTTGATCGACTATTTCTAATGATACATTTTTCTCATTCACTGTAAAATAAATCGTCGCTTCTTTTACACCTGCATGCTTACTTACATTGTTCAGTGCTTCTTGGCCTATGCGCCACAAAGCTTCTTCTACTACACGAGGTAAATCACGAACACCCGTAACTTGCTCCCTAATTTTCAGTCCCAAATTTTCACCGTACTGCTTTAGAGCTGGCAATAATCCTTTTTCTAATCCTGCCGGACGAAGCTGCCAAATTAATGTCCTCATTTCTTTCAAAGCTCCTTGCGCCAGTTCACGCATCTCATGCAAAGATTGATCTACCTTTTCATTTTTACCTTTTAAAACTGCCTCAGCGCCTTTTGTCATGAAGGTTAATGAAAATAATTTTTGCGAAACAGAATCATGTAAATCTCTTGCTAACCGATTTCTTTCTTCCATTCGTACAAGTTCACGGCGCTGCTCGTTTAACCTCAAATTCTCTATTATTAACGAAACATGGTTCGATAATGCTTGAATTACATCTATTGTATTAGCATCCAACTCTCCATTATTCAAGCTAACACATAAAACACCAAATATATGGTTTTGAATATGTATTGGTGTAGCAATAACAGCTCGATTTAGATGTACATTATGTCCTATTTGATGTTTTATTAGAACTGGTTCATCTTGTTCTAACGCCTTCTTGGCCGCCTCTTTTATATCCTCTTTTAACTCTTCCTGAACGTAAGACGCTCGCAGAGATAATTCTTTTTCCTCCCTAATAAAAAGCGCTACTTGATTCCATTGAAATACTTCACCTACGTGATTTACCACCTTTTCAGGTAGTACATTAAACTTATGAATCGTTTTTAAATCTTGAATGAAACGCTCTAATTTCACATAATAATGTGCTCTTCTCTTTTCATTTTCATATAATTTTGTTCGCTTTAAAGCCGTACCAATTTGGAAGGCAACCGATTGGAGTAATACTAATTCTTCTTCTGAAAAATGTGTTTTACCCGGACTTGCAACATTTAACACCCCAAATTTTTCTCCCCCAGCTTTTAAAGGAACCGTAGCATGATGAAGAATGCCCTCCGTATCCCCCCAATTATATTCAATTGCATTATTAATTCTTTTACATTCAATAATATTAACGGCTCTCTCTAATTTTCCATCTACAAAACCTCGTAAACACCAACATTCACCTTCGCACATCGGGCGTTTATTTTCATATGTCAGTGCCTCTGGTAATTGATAGTCAATTAACTTCGTATACTTCCCATTTTCATCCGCAAGAAAAATCCATCCTGTCGTTAAACCTGTTACACTTAGTAATTTCTCTAGGACAGCTTGCAATACATGATATGTATCATTTGATGTATTTAATGTTTCTGCAATTTCCTTTAATATAACTAATTCATTTGTACGATTATCTCGAAACATACTCAGTCTCCTGCATACAAGATTTTAAATAGCTCTTAAAATAAATCATCTACTTTTCACTTTGTACTTATTCGTAACATTGATATAATGGTGAGAACATAGTTTTCATTATATCACTCGAGGGGGCTTTCATAATGACATTAAATAAAGCACTTACTATCGCTGGTTCTGACACAAGTGGCGGTGCTGGTATACAAGCAGATTTAAAAACATTCCAAGAACTGGGCGTATACGGAAT
Organism: Bacillus sp. B2-WWTP-C-10-Post-4; assembly: GCF_009183805.1. Taxonomy (NCBI): domain Bacteria; kingdom Bacillati; phylum Bacillota; class Bacilli; order Caryophanales; family Bacillaceae; genus Bacillus; species Bacillus sp. B2-WWTP-C-10-Post-4. The sequence continues at coordinate 69,699 of NZ_WEII01000006.1, forward strand.
GACATCTCTTACAACAATCGTAACGATGGATCCACATAACGGTTGGGCACATAACGTATTTCCAATCCCAGCTTCTACATTAAAACCACAATTAGAAACAACAATTGAAGGTGTTGGCGTAGACGCTTTAAAAACAGGTATGCTTGGATCAGTAGAAATTATTGAAATGGTTGCAGAAACAATCGAAAAGCACAATTTCAAAAATGTAGTAGTTGACCCTGTTATGGTATGTAAAGGTGCTGATGAAGCATTACATCCTGAAACGAATGATTGCTTACGTGACGTTCTTGTTCCAAAGGCATTAATTGTAACACCAAACTTATTTGAAGCTTACCAATTAAGTGGCGTAAAGATTAATTCTCTTGAAGACATGAAAGAAGCAGCGAAAAAGATCCATGCTTTAGGTGCGAAATACGTCCTAATTAAAGGCGGTAGCAAACTTGGTACGGAAACTGCAATCGACGTCCTATATGATGGAGAAACATTCGACCTTCTAGAATCAGAAAAAATTGATACGACAAATACACACGGCGCAGGTTGCACATATTCTGCTGCAATTACAGCAGAACTTGCAAAAGGAAAACCTGTGAAAGAAGCAGTAAAAACTGCTAAAGAATTCATCACAGCTGCTATTCGTTACTCATTCAAAATTAACGAATACGTAGGTCCAACTCACCATGGTGCATATCGTAAATTTGTTGTATCAAAAGAACTTGTCTAATATATAAATAAAAAACACTCACAAAGTTCATACATTGCCTCTGTGAGTGTTTTTTATAAGCTTTATGTCTTCTGGTCATCTTATCTTTAAGATACAGAGCTGACCTTATTTCTACCATTTCGTTTCGAGTAGTATAACGCATCATCCGCCGCTTGAATAAATTGCTCCGTTGATTCTTCATATTCTGAAACCCCCACCGAAACTGTAATTTTTATTTTCGTTTCATCTAACAATTGAAATGAGTGACTTTCAACAGCTGTACGAATTTGCTCGCCCATAAGAATTCCGTAAGCTAATCCCTTATTCGGTATCAAAAGCGCAAACTCCTCTCCACCCTTTCGAAAAGCCAAATCTGGAAATTGTGAAGTTTCTCGTAAAATACATCCTACTTGTTTTAGCACTTCGTCCCCTGCAGGATGCCCGTACGTATCATTTACATACTTAAAGTGGTCAATATCTATAAGTAGTAAACAAAACGAATCATTTTTCATGTTCTTATTACTAATATGACGATTCATCTCTAAATCAAACTGTCTTACGTTTCCTAAACCTGTCAATGCATCTATCGTTGCGTATTGTTTCATCTTTTGAAATAACTCATTGGATTGTAAAACATAATTTGCACTTATGAATGTTATGTAACCTGTAATAATACTAGAAATTAAATATAATCCCACTATGTGGATTTCTTTAATTAACCATATATATAACGCTGGGATTAGAATAGATAAAATATATGTGTGTAACCATACCCACTTTCCCCCTAAAGAAAGCTTCATGCGCGAAATAAAGATACTCCCTATTCCTATCGCAATGATTGTATAAAAAGCCACTTGAGAAGCTAATGAATAATCCATAAACAACAGCCTAGTTACTAAAATCATACCAATTGTTATGGTACTCGCTATCGGTCCTCCAATAATAACAGCTAGAATAACAGCTAAATAGCGTAAATCCAATAGAATGGTACCAACACGAACACTGAAATACATCAATACTATACCTAGTATCCCATTAAAAATGCCTACTACACATTTCTGCCCAAAAGAGAATCCTTCTTTTAACGGCTTATCCCTTAAAAGCTGGCCCCCAATAAAAATAAAGGAAAGAATAATTGTTGTATTTACAAATAAGTCCCTTAACATAAAATAATCTCCCTACTTTTCCATCTATCCCCTTCCTCACTTTATTGTATACGAAATACCTTTAATTCCCAAAGGTTTTGTTTATTTTTGCTGTTCCACGTGAAACAGCAAAAAAATAAAAAGGGCGAAAACTCGCCCTTTTTCATTAACAACAGCGTGATATTTTTCCACCCTTTGCATTAAATCTTGCTTCTTGTGCCTCAGCAAAAAATTGCTTTTGACATACAACCTCTTCTTCAGGATGATGCTTTTTCATATGCTCCACATATACTTCATAACTTGGTACTCCAACGAGCAAACTAATAAAGCGTTTTCTTTCACCCCATACTTGCCACAACTTTTTAAGCATAGTTCCTCGACTCACTTTCATCTCTAGGAATATATGGTGCCTCTTTTAACGGCATTGGCTTATTTCTTAATACTTGGATCCAAATTCGAAGTGCTGAAATTAACACAGCGATTACAACTATCATAAAAATTCCGCAAAGCGCTGCATCGATATAATCATTGAAAATAATTTGCTTCATTTGAGCGACATTTTTAGCTGGCGCTAACACTTTTCCCTCATCTAATGCTCCCTGAAATACCTTTGCATGCGATAGAAATCCAATTTTAGGATTTTCATGAAATAGCTTTTGATATCCCGCCGTCATCGTTACAATCAGCAACCCGATAGTTGGAATAAGTGTTACCCAAACGTACGCCTTTTTTCCCATTTTAAACAAAATTGTCGTTCCAAGTAATAATGCAATACCTGCTAGCATTTGATTTGCAATACCGAAAAGTGGCCATAATGTATTAATTCCACCGAGCGGATCTATTACCCCTTGGTATAAGAAATATCCCCACCCTAATACACATAATGTTGTAGCGATTACATTCGCTAATGTAGAATCCGTTTTCCCAAATGGCTTATATACATGCCCTAAAATATCTTGAATCATAAATCGGCCGACACGCGTTCCGGCATCAATTGTTGTTAAAATGAATAGAGCTTCAAAGAGAATCGCAAAATGATACCAAAATGCCATCATGGCCGTTCCACCTATTACTTGTGAGAAAATATATGCCATACCTATCGCTAATGTTGGCGCACCACCTGTACGTGATAAAATTGTTTGCTCTCCAACATTTACAGCGAGATCTTTTAATTCATTTGGTGTAATAGCAAATCCCCATGAGGAAATAACTTGAGCTGCCTGCGAAACATCTGTACCGATAAGTGCTGCGGGGCTATTAATTGCAAAATACGTTCCCGGTGTTAATACACAAGCTGCAATCATCGCCATCGCTGCTACAAACGACTCCATTAACATTGCTCCATAACCGATTGGCTGTGCGTGTCCCTCTTGCTCGATCATCTTCGGCGTCGTACCTGATGAAACGAGAGCATGGAATCCAGACACTGCACCACAAGCAATAGTAATAAATAAGAACGGGAATAAGTTTCCAGAAAACACAGGACCAGTTCCATCAATAAATTTCGAAACTGCTGGCATTTGTAAATCTGGTGCTACAATTAAGATACCGATTGCTAACCCTACAATTGTTCCGACTTTTAAAAATGTACTTAAATAATCACGTGGTGCTAAAAGCATCCAAACTGGTAATGCCGATGCGATAAATCCATATACAATAAGCATAATAGCAATTGTTTCACCACTAAATGTGAACATACTTGCAAGTGTTGGATTTTCTGCTACATACTGTCCTCCAACAAGAGATAAAATAAGTAGGATAATACCAATTACTGATCCTTCTCCAACACGACCAGGCCTAATATAGCGCATATAAACTCCCATTAAAATAGCGATAGGAATCGTTGCTGCTATCGTAAACATTCCCCAAGGACTTCCGATTAGTGCCTTTACTACGACTAACGCTAATACTGCTAATAAAATAATCATAATTCCTAAAATACCTATCATTGCAATTAGTCCTGTAACAGGTCCAATCTCATCTTTAATCATTTCTCCTAACGATTTACCATTACGTCTCATCGAAGCAAATAAAATGACAAAATCTTGGACAGCCCCCGCAACAACTACCCCAACAATAATCCAAATGGTTCCTGGTAAATATCCCATTTGTGCTGCTAAAATCGGTCCTACTAAAGGTCCCGCCCCAGCAATCGCTGCAAAGTGATGTCCAAACAATACCCACTTATTTGTTGGAACATAGTCTTTCCCATCGTTTAATGTATGGGCTGGTGTTTGCCGATTATCATCTAAATTAAAAACCTTTCTCGCTATAAATCTACTATAAAAGCGGTAAGCAACTGCATATACACATACGGCAGCTACTAAGAGCCATACAGCATTAATGGTTTCACCTTGTGATAAAGCTATTACCCCAAAAGCACCTGCTCCTACTGCTGTAATAACGCCCCAAAGTAAAATCGATTTCAATGTCTTCACATACAATTCCCCCAATACTATTTCTTAGTGGAGATTGTACTAAATTTTCTGAATATTTAACTTGAATCCTCCCTATCATGAAGGATTTTCAGTTTATCATGTTAAAATACTCTCATTACCTACTATAATTCAATGTTATTTCGAAGGCGTTTTACATAATTACGACTGACTGGAATCGGTTGCTCATCATACCTATCTAAATACAAATTATACGTGCCATTATAATAAGGTTTCAGTTCTTTTACATATAACATATTAATTAAATAGCTTTTATGTACACGTAAAAAATCATATGCATTTAGCTTATTTTCTAATTCCTGAAGTGTATATGTTGAAATATACTGATTATTCGTTGTGTAAATTGAAACAGTTTTATTTTCTTTATTTTTACTTACATATACGATATCTTCTGGAAGAATATATCGTATACCCTCTTGACTTTCTATCGGTAGTTTCCGCAAATAACTCTTTGCTTTCTCACCTTGTTCTTTACCTATTTTATATAAAAGAAATTGTAAATCTTCTTCACGAAATGGTCGCAATAAATAATAAAATGCTTGGAAACGAAAAGCTGTAATAGATTCTTCTATGTTTTCACCTACAAAAATAAATTTTGTATAGCAATTTATTTCTCGTAATAAACTTGCATATTCAAAACCACTACCATCTAGTAATTTGGAACTTAAAAAAACAAAGTCTGGTATATGTTTTTTCATCATAAATAAAGATTCTGTTCCTGTCTTTGCTTCAAAACATTCTACATTTCTCATATTTTCAGTGAAATTTTCAACTAACTCTCTTCTCTCTTCTGCCTCTTCCATGATCAGTAAAATTTTCATTTCTTCAACCACCTAATTCTTTGTCCATATGTCCTGTTGTATACATTCGCTTTTATAAGAAATAATCCCTTTTTCTTACTATACCATTATTTATCTAAAAAAACAGAAAAAAGGAAACCACTTCGGTTTCCTCTCCCCTTTTATCCCGCACTAACTGCCTATAAAGAGCCGAGTAGTGTAGGATAATAAACGGTCAGGGATACGTTTTATACTAATTCTCGTTGCTTCGTTTCCTGTCCAAGTATTATTACAGCGAATACACCAATTAAAATTGATCCACAGAAAATCGTAAATATTAATGATAGTGAAGCTTCTGAAGCAACTAAATATCCCACTAATAGCGGCCCAAGAATACCACCAATACGACCAAATGCTGCTGCCATTCCTGCACCTGTACCACGAATAACCGTTGGATACTGCTCAGGTGTATAGGCGTATAATGCTCCCCAAGCACCTAAGTTAAAGAAGGATAGTAACATACCTGCCACGATTAATACTGTTAATGAATCCGCAACCCCAAACAAATAAGCACTGCAAGCTGTCCCGATTAAATACGTAACCAAAACAAATTTACGACCGAGACGTTCAATAAACCAAGCAGCTGTGAAATATCCTGGAAGTTGAGCTAATGTCATAATAAGTACGTATTGGAAACTTTTTATTAAACTAAATCCTTTTAGCACCATTACACTCGGTAACCAAAGGAACATTCCATAATAGGAAAAGACAACACAAAACCATAGAATCCATAGCATAATTGTTGCTTTACGATATTCCCCAGACCAAACTGATTTTATATTTTCAATAACAGATGGCCTTTTTTCAACTTTTTGGAACCTTGGGGAATCCGGTAAATTCCATCTTAAATATAAAGCATATAATGCTGGAACTGCACTCAATACCATCGCAACTTCCCAACCATATTTAGGAATAACAAAATACGAGATAAGAGCTGCAATTAGCCATCCACCTGCCCAAAAACTTTCTAATAACACAACAATTTTCCCACGCTCATGCGCTTCAACACTCTCTGATACTAGTGTAGAGGCAACCGGAAGCTCTCCGCCAAGCCCCATACCAATTAAAAAGCGTAAAACGAGAAACATCGCAAGTGTCGTCGTTAATGCAGTTAAACCACTACCGATAGAAAATAATAATAATGTAATAATAAAGACTGATTTTCGCCCTATTTTATCTGATAGTATCCCAAAAATAAGCGCTCCTACTGCCATACCGATTGAGTTAATACTGCCTATCCAGCCCATTTCTTGCGTACTTAATCCCCAATCCTTTTGCAAGGCTACCATTACAAATGAAAGCATTCCAACATCCATTGCATCAAATAGCCATCCAAGCCCAGCTATACCAAGTAGTTTGCGCTTCGAAATTTCTTTTACCTTGCCCACTAGAAGTCCTCCTCACACAGGTGTCTTTACACATCATTTTACATGTGTGAATTGTATAAGTAAAATACTTTTGTGTAAAAAATTCTCCTTCATCATTCCCAAAAAGTAAAACGTCTATCCCGATTGGTGAGAGCTAATAATCAGTGGGGATGCCTCACTGATTAAAGTTTCAATTTATTAAAAATGAACAAATAAAAAAAGCAGCGATATTTCGCTACTTTTTCGAACGCATTACTTCTTTTAAAAATTCCGCTAATACTAACTGACGACGCCAGCGTGTTGGATTACTGCATAATCTATAAAACCACTCTAAATGAATCGCTTGAATCCATTTTGGTGCGCGTTTTACCTCTCCAGCCCATACGTCTAAACTTCCACCCACTCCAACAGCCATTTTCGTTTCTAAACGATGCTTATTGTTTTGGATAAAGTTCTCTTGTCTCGGGAAACCAAGTGCAACAAGTAATAAATCTGGTTTTGCTTCTTGAATGCGAGAAATAATATTCTCTTCGTCTTCTTGTTTAAAATAACCATCTTGTATACCAGCGATGGATACAGCTGAATATGTCTTTGTTAAATGATCTGCTGCAGCTTGTACAACATGCGGCTTTGCACCTAATAAGAAAACAGATACCGGCTTACTATCTTCTGATAACTTCGCAAGTAAATTACACATTAAATCAAAACCTGCTACACGTTCTTTTAAAGGTGTACCAAGCATCCCGCTTGCCTTTACAACCCCAATACCATCAGGTGTAATTAAATCTGTATTCAATAATGTTTGATAGAACTTTTCATCCTTTTTTGCGCACATAACAATTTCAGGGTTTGCTGTTACTACCTGAAACGTATGAGTTCGCTCCGCTTCTAGTTGTTCTTTTAAATATTGGACCGTTTCATCCATTGTCATTGTAGAAAAAGGAACGCCTAGAATATCAACTGTTTGTACTGCCATAGTTAACTATCCTCTCTATCATTACAAGTTTTTCGCTATTAATTGCTTATATGTTTCCTTTGTATCTTCATATAGTTTCTGAAGTGAGAAGTTCATAGTAGCGTGCTCATAAATATGTTTACCCATTGCTGCTAACTCTCCAGTTTTCCACTTATCATACGCTTCTTCTAAAGCTAATGCTAATGCCTTTCCATCACCTGTTGGCACAATCCATCCGTAAGTTTCATCTACGATTAATGGTTCAATTTCTCCAGCCCTAGTTACAATTGATGGTACGCGTTGATTTGCCGCTTCTAATAAAACTAGTGGGAACCCTTCACTATGGGAAGTTAATAAATTTACATGTGACGACGCAAATAATTGTTTTACATCTTGACGATGTCCTAAAAACTCTACTTTATCGTTAATCCCTTTTTCAGTAGCTAATGACTTTAGATTTTCTTCTAATGGGCCATCGCCAACTAATAATACTTTAATTTTCTCTAATTTTGTTTGTTGTAACGCATCGAATAAAACTTCATGTCCTTTGACAGGATGTAATCGTGCTACTTGGATTGCCGTAAATACATCTTCATCAATATTGAACATTTCTTTTTTATTATAGCCTTCTGCTTTTTCCTTATCGTATTCAATTCCATTATAAATAACATGCATCTTTTCATTTGAAATACCTAATGCTGCCAGGCTTTTTTTCAATCTATTTGTTACAACGAAAAATAAGTCTATATTTTTTAAGGCTTTCAAATTTAATTTCGTAAAAATCCAACCTTTTAAGCCCTGTTTAGTAAAGTCTTGAAATGGATCACTATGAATAGTCGTTACCCATTTTGCCTTTATTCTCTTTTTCATTAAAGAAACATAGAAATTAGCCCTAGGGCCATGTGTATGAACTACATCAAATTTTTCTTTATTAATAAATTCACTTATATTCTTTAAAATGGATAAATCATAGCGCGATTTTTGTGAAAACACATGGACTTTTATCCCTAACTCCCTTGCTTCCTTCGCAACAATTCCATCTTCAAATACTGCTAATTCTACTTCACCAGTTGGAAACTGATCGAGAAGTGAAATAATATGTGTTTTCCCTCCCCCATCTTCTGCTCCTGCATTCATATGCAATATTTTCATATTTTTTCCTCCTTTAAATCCTCGCTACGTTTCCATCTATTTTTATTTTACTGTACTAAAAAATAAAAGCTAACAAAAGTTAGCTTTTATTTTTATCATTCAATTTCTAGGTCTACTATTAGATAAGCTAACACCACTACAAAGTAAATACCAACTCCTGGTGCTGTTAAAATATGTCCTGCAATATAAGCAATACCTAACGCTAACAATAAGCTTGCTGAAATCATTCCATATTTTATATTAAATATGTCCTTAAATCTCGTAGCAAATGCTAGTAGAATTCTTAGCCCGTAATAAATAAATGGAATCATTAGTAATACAAAGCCAATAATCCCGAAATCATAAAACCAATCATGGAAGTCCATTTCAATTAGTTTTGGATCTGGCTGCTTTTGTTCATTGTATTTAAAGTTACCTGCATAACCCATTCCTAATAACTTTTGTGACATTGGCGCTTCTTTAAAGAACTGCTTATGTCTTTCTTCATATACTTGACGTCCACTGAAAATAAGATTTTCTTGATTTTCTTTCTTTTGCTCTTTCTCAAGCTCTTTCTTAACTTCCTCTTCTATCTTCGCCTTTTCTTCTGGCTTTTCAACTTTATGATGATTTTCTTCTTTTGCTTTAAGTTCTTGCTCTTTTTTCAGCTTCTCTTTAATTTCTTTTTCTTTTTGACCTTGCTGTGCCACATTTTGCTCTGATAAATAATTATTGTGAATACCCATATTTTGTGCTAATGGCGTTTGTTTAAACGTTCCGACTACACCAGCTAATAGGACAATAGCAATTACTGCATTAAGCGCAAGGGATTTTTTGTTCGGATTTTTTCTATCAAATAATAATTGTAGTAAAATAATCCCGATTGCTGCCGCTAGCGTAGCACCAATTGAGCCCATTCCTACTTTTGTACCAACTTGAATTAGCGAATAAATCATTAAAAGTGATGGAATCCAATATAAAATGTGTTTCCAGCTCTTTGTTTTTTGAATAGAATATAGTACTACAATAGGGAAAATAATAGCTAAGATTGAACCTAGTTCATTCCCTGCATAGAACCAACCTCGAGAACCAACCTTCATCCATTCATAACTACCAAAGTCAGTAGATGTTGAAATAGAAATAACCATAATTGCGTTAATGATTAATGTAGAATATACAATACTATTTCGAACCTTATCACTAATATTAACTGTCTTTTTCAATGATTTTAAAGCTAAAATGTATGATCCCAGCATGATATATATATATAATGCTTTCGCAACGAATTTAACCTCTTCACTAAGTACAATAGGATCCTTAACTAGTTTGTTATTAATAAATCCTATCCCTAAAACTCCGGCTAACAATATAAGATAAATTAAAAACTTTCTATTTTCCTTCTCTTTTGCCTGAATTAAAATGTAAATACCACCAACAGCCATAATAAGGAATCTTACTAAAATTCCAACGGTAGCATTTGACTTTAATAAAGTGATGCTAAGAGACGTTAATAAATCTAAAACAGGCTGTAAAATAATAAAAAAGAGCAAAAAATGCTCAAATCTAACCCTAGCTTGATTTGCTAACATTCCAAGACCTCCATACAAAATCTTAACATTATCTTTTAATCATAATTTTTTATCATTCAAACACACCTAGCAATTATAACATAACTCATATTCAAATCGAGAACTATTTTTCCAGCTAAAACTAGCCAGGACAAGTATTAATCAGTAATAGAAATTATCGTCCTTTAGCTATACTCCCCTATTTTTATAAAATCTATCTAACAACCATCCCCTTATTTTTGTCAGTATATAAATATTTTTTTATCATTTTATACAAATATAAATAACCTACCTATAATTGTAATGTTTTACCAAATAAACAACATCAAAAAATGTAAAATTAATCTTTTCATATCTTTTTCAAATTACTTTATGGCTATTTTCCAAACATTTTCAAACGCTTTCTTTATGAATTTTATCCGTTTTTCTACATGTAGCGAAAAGTAATTGTTATTTCCAATACTTTAGTGTATATTTTTTCTCTGGAACATCTTTAAGAGGAAGGGATTAAGGCCATGTTATTAATCGATATATTTACGTTTCTTGGCATTATCGCCGCTGCCATTTCTGGTACATTAGTTGGTTTAAAAAAAGATTTAGATTTATTTGGTGTCCTTTGTTTAGCTGTAGCTACTGCGCTCGGCGGCGGTATTATTCGTGATATCATGATTGGTAACCTGCCCCCTGTCGCATTTGTAAAACCCATTTACTTTTTCGTAAGTGTATTATCAGCATTATTTACTTGTATGTTTTTTGAGCGCATCAATAAACTTCAAGTCGTTATTATGCTTTCTGATGCTGTTGGCTTAGGTGTTTTTACAGCTATTGGTGCAAATGCGGCAATGTCACATCATGTTGACGCCTCATTTCTAGTTGTTTCAATGGGAGTCATTACAGGTATTGGAGGCGGTATTTTGCGTGACATTTGTGCTCAAGATATCCCTTACGTATTCCGAAAAGAGATTTACGCAATCGCTTCTATCTTAGGAGCAATTAGCTTCCTAATCACACACGGTATGGGGGCGCACGTGTTAGCTTTCTATGTTTGTTTATTAGTAACATTCATTATTCGTGTCGTCACTGTAATATATAATGTTCATTTCCCTGTTTTCTTTAAAACACATGCTAAAATTAATAAAGGCCATTAAGAGAATTCTAGATAGAATTCTCTTAATTTATATACTATTCAACGAACTAATATAGAGTAATTATATATAAGCATATATAATTACTCTATATTAGTTTTAAAATTGAAAACGTTTTATATACAGGGGGAAAGAATGATGCTTGGGGTTTTCAAAAAAAATATTAATAAAACAAATGCCAGTATAATCGAATTAAGTAAGGACCAACAAATAACTTTTAATGTCCCTACTAATTCTGAATTAAAAATTCAAATGGATATGCTACATATTTCAAAAGAAGATTTACAAGTTGTAAAAGTACTACAGCCTTTTATTTATGCAGAAATAGATTGGATTACTGAAAAATTCTATGCCAACATTACAAAACAACCTAATTTAATTACTATTATTGAACGTTACAGCTCTATTCCAAAACTAAAACAAACTTTAAAAACACATATTAAAGAATTATTCAGCGGCAATATGCATGAAGATTTTATTGAACAGCGTGTTAGGATTGCCAAAAGGCATGTACAAATTGGTTTACATCGAAAATGGTATACTGCTGCTTATCAAGAATTGTTCCGCTCTATCATGAAGATTTTGCAAACAAAAATAACAACAATCGATGATTTTTCCTATTCTATAAATGTTATAAATAAATTATTTACTCTTGAACAAGAACTTGTTCTTGCAGCTTATGAATCTGAATATGAAAGAATGCAAAAAGAGCATGAGAAAGAAAAAGAACTAACTGCTATGACAATTACGCATATCGCAACAGAACTAGCTGCTGTATCTGAAAAAACAAGCTCTTCTATTCAAAAACTAACCGCCAAATCTGAAACTATTGTAGAGATTGCTAAAACAGGTACATCATTAGCTACAACATCTGAAGAAAAAGCCAATAAAGGGAAAGAACAATTAAACCAGCAAAACAAACGAATGGGATCTATTCAAATGAATATGGAAACGATTATTACAGATACTCATGAACTCCTTAATATTTCTAACAAAATTAATGAAATCATAGATATTGTTAAATCGATTGCGGAGCAAACCAATTTACTCGCACTAAATGCAGCTATCGAGTCTGCACGTGCTGGAGAATTTGGGAAGGGGTTTTCTGTTGTTGCTGGTGAAATTCGAAAATTATCAGAGCAAACGAAAGAATCTATATTTAACGTTACAAAGCTCGTTGAAAAAACAAATGAACAAATTACCCGTGTCTCGTCTTCCGTGAAACAAATTAGCTCTCTCGTATCGGAAGGAACGGATAGTATGTCAGCAACAGATCGATACTTCCAAGAAATTGTAAAAGATATGTCTAACTCAAAAGAACAGAATAAGAAAATTGAACACGAGCTACAAGCTATTTCACAAGTAATGAAAGGAATTCAAGATGATTCCTCACAAATGGCTCTAACAGCCGATAATTTACAACTAGAACTAAATCGATAAGATAAAGTGAAACTTTAATCAACGGGGGTTTTGTTCATCCCCCGTTGATTATCAGCCCTCACCAATCGGGCTTTTACGGGCAGCCCGCCCCCCACCTAACTTCTTTGCTTTCGCTGATTTTGAGGTGGGGGTCTTACTGCCTGGAAAATAGCGGGATCAAATTCAAGTCAGGCATACTTTTCATCTGCACTGACTACTAAATTTCATCTTCCATCAAAAAAAGAATCCAGAATGGATTCTTTTTATTTTCTGAAAAATATTTTTTGACAATACACATAACTCATATAAACACCAAAGCTCTGCAAAATGAACAATGCCGGCATAATTACATTGTAATATGCCATATCTACTTGAAAGAGCTTTAACAATACGTAGCCACTAATTAAAAATAAGAACAACATATATCCCTCATTTTGTTGTTTCTTAATAAGGAAGTGTAATAGAGCTATAGTCATAAACAATGTTACGGCTATATATATCAGTTTTTCACATTTGAAAAGAATAGAATTTACCCCTTCATCTGAAAACTGATTTATCATCGGCTCTAAAAGTTTAAATCTTTCTCCCTCAATCTCTTTTAACTTTTGATCAATATGCTCTGTTACACTTTGATTTTTCGATATTTTTTCTTCATGTTGCGTCTTTCCAATTAAAACAGATTGAACATACGTCTCATTTGAAATCGTATATTGTGACAATCCCATTGTCTTAATTCCATAATTCACACTAAAATGGGCACTATAAAATAGAATAAGTATCCCTATCATTTTTAGTAACACCTTTTGTTTCGTTGCTGATTGAAATACTTCGATTAATAATACATATACCGTAATAAAAATAGGAAGAAATAATCCCATTGGGAAAACCATATTACTAAATGCAAATAAAATCGCTGAAAACACCCACATATAAGGATGATCTAATCCTTTATATAAAAGTATGTAACAAGCAAAATAAAATAAAAATATTGCAAGTGATTCAGGAGTTAATACGGAACTCATGAATATATTTGGAATATACAGAGCATAAAAGATAGAAGCAATACGACCGCATTCTTCTCCAAAAACCATTCCCGCAATACGATAAATAAATAATGCTGTTCCTGTGCAAAATAGCACATTAAATAGTTGTAAAGCGAATAATGAATCACCAAATATACGAATAATTACCGACTCATATATAATAAAAGGCAAATGAGTTACAGTCCCTATATTATTACCAATTGCAATCTGCTTTGCAGACTCATACATCACTTTCATATCACCAATTATTGGAGCATCTACAAATAACAGCATACTAACCCTCACAACTATAGATATACTTATAAGAAAAATAAGAAATTGTTTATCTGTAAAACGATATTGTAGAATTGATGCCACTAACAAAATAAGTATGATAAAAATTGCTAATATGATTGTTACACTTGTTGTACTTCCTCCAAAAAATTGCTTACTTGTCTCAAATGCTGCCCAACAACTATAAACGAAAAATGCGAGCATCGCACCGATTGTAATTTTATTGAAGAAAGATGAAAAATTTGTTTGTATATGATTCATATGTCCATTGCACCTCTATTTCCATTCATAACAAAACGATTCTATCATGAATGGGTACACGGCTGATAGGGAATTTCTATGACAAATACATAGTCATTACTTTTTACTTGCAATGTAAGCGAATCCTCTTTTACACTACATTTTAGATAAAATAAATTTTCTTTCAGTTACATGAATACAAATACAGAAGTTTAAATAATCCTCTTTTGGAATACACTTTACTTCATTAAATATCTAATATGAGTAATCTGCTTACACATATTATTCTGATTGAAAACAGACTATAGGGGCTGAATATATGGAAAAGAAATTCATGCGAGAATCTAAAGCAATTAAGACAACACGTGTTTTTCCTAACGATTTAAATAATCACCAAACACTTTTTGGAGGGAAATTATTAGCAGAAATTGATAGTATTGCTTCAATTGCGGCTGCAAGACATAGTCGTAAACATTGCGTAACAGCATCTATTGATTCAGTTGATTTTTTAACTCCAATTCACCAAGCTGATTCTGTTTGTTATGAAGCATTTGTATGTTATACAGGGAAATCTTCAATGGAAGTTTTCGTAAAAGTAATCGCAGAAAACTTATTAGCAGGCAAGCGTAGAATTGCTGCTACTTGCTTCATTACATTTGTGGCAATAAAAGATGGAAAACCTTCATCCGTACCACAAGTACTTCCTGAAACTGAAGAAGAACATTGGTTACACACAACCGGTTTAGAACGCGCGGAAAACCGAAAAAAGGGACGTTTAAAAAGTAAAGAGATGGCTGAAGTTTTAACTTTAAGTAAGCCATGGAATATATAATACGATACTCTCACTTCATACATGCACAGGTTTATTTCATCCTTGCATGTATTTTTTATTGTAAAAAATTCCACCTCTTATCTTTTATTTACTGTTTGTCTCCTAAAATAATCCACCAGTTTTTCCTTTATTTTGCTATACTATTAATGGTATATTAGATAAGGTTCGTTTAAAAATAACTATAATATAATTAAGTATATAAGGGATGGTGCGATAATGTCTGTTGAGGTACCAATTTCAATACCAAAAACGTTAATTATTATTCCTGCGTATAACGAGGAAGAAGCAATTGCAGATACATTAACAAGATTATTAAAACTAAAACAGCATTTTACAGAATTAAGCATTTGCGTTATTAATGATGGATCACATGATAAAACAGCTCAAATCGTAAATGATTTTCCTGTTCACCTTGTGAACTTACCATATAACCTAGGTATTGGCTCAGCTGTACAAACTGGTTATAAATACGCTTATGAGAATGGATATGATATTGCGATTCAGTTCGATGCTGATGGGCAACATAATCCTGATGATTTGTACAAAATTATAAAACCTATTGCTGAAGACCAATGCGATATGGTGCTAGGTTCACGTTTTACAGAGAAAACAGCCTATAAAGGTAGTATTTCTAGAAGAATTGGTATTTTTTATTTTACTGCTCTACTGAAAGTACTAACAAAACAAACCTTTATGGATCCAACTTCTGGGTATCGTGCTATCAATAGAGAAGTAATTAAGATTTTTGCACATAATTATCCAAAAGATTATCCAGAACCAGAAGTCCTTATTCATTTAAAAAAGAAAAAATTACGCATTAATGAAATATCCGTAAATATGCAAGAGCGTCAAGGGGGACAATCTTCTATCACACCTCTTAAATCTGCATATTACATGATTAAAGTAAGCCTTGCTATATTGATGCAAAAAATTGTGAAAGGTTGATAATAAATGCCTATAATTACCTTTTCATTTATCTTCATTCTATTATTATTTTTATTAATTATTAATTCCATTCGTCGTGGAGCTTTAGAAACTAAATATGCTATTTTATGGATTTTTGTTTGTGTTGCAATGGCTATTTTAAGTTCTACTGAAAAAATTATAAATTGGATTGGCCAACTATTACACGTAGAATATCCTCCATCTGTTTTATTCTTATTTGGACTATTATTCTGTTTCATATTAATTTTTGACTTAACAAGAAAAATTTCTAAATTACATCATCAACTTGTAACGTTAACGCAAGATTATGCGTTATTAAAGCAAAAATTAAAAGTAACGCAACCTGAAACCGATAAAGAATAGTTTTCTATTTAAATATGAATATATACAAAAAAAACATCTTAATTTTTTAAAAAAATTAAGATGTTTTTTATTGCAAACTATTTTTTTCTAATTAATAATTTACTAATTTTCATAACAGTTGCCACGGTCCCAACTCCAATTATAATAAATAAGAATGGTATTAACGGTAATGCATATCGTTCATATGCAACATAAAAACATGTTAAAGCTGTTTGCAATAAAAGGATTGACCATAAAAATGTAGTCTCTCTCCACCTTTTTAAAAGGAAAATAAATGAAAGTACTGTACATATTAAAAACGTCGTCTTAATAAAATTATATATTTCATTCATATCCTTTGCAGAAACATTGAATACTTCAATATTATGCTCTATAGAATAATACGGTTTTTTCCAAAGAATTTCTGGCTTCAAAACTAAATAACTCTCTATCATAGATTCCTTATCAGTTTTCCACCATTCCTTCATTTTATCAATCGCTATTTTTTCTTCTAATTCCATAAATTCATGTGCTTCAAGATTAGGGTATTTTGCATGTAACTCTATTTCAAGTTCCCCCATATCCTTACCTTCTGGGTAACCTTTCCCTTGATACGTTCCAAGTAATAACGGATTCCCTGCCCCAGCAGTTAGTGGGATAAATTTATCAAATTGAATGTAATTGCGAGCCCACCATGGTCCAAGTACGATAAGTCCTATTCCTATGCTTATAATCGCTTGCTTCATCATAATACGGAATGGGTAGCGTTTCATTAAAAGATACCCAAATAGTAAGATTGGATATAAGGCAATTTGTACACGGAGGTACAGTGCTAAAAAGTAGAAAATTAATACAATCAGAAGATGTTTCGTTTTATGAGTATCAGCTAATTTTAAACTCCAATATACTAATCCTAATGAAAGGAATAGAAACGGTCCTTCTGTTAAAGTTAAATTTTCCATAACAATCTCTGGAGGATACACAGCTAATAAGAAAGCACCTATTAATCCTGCAGCAGAATTCAATAAATAAGTACCAATCTTATAAGTTAGCAAAATACTAAGTACCCCTAATAGGATAATAATTAATTTTGCTACAAAAAGACCTTCACTGCCATTTCCAAAAAAATAAAATACAACAGCTAATAAAGCTGGAAAACCCGGCATAATATGAATCGTTGGTTTATCTGGTTCATGATATGTTAACATCCCTGTTTCCAATAAAATATTTGCCGTTTTTTGATAACCTATATCATCGCTAGCTATAGATAGATCTGCACCATGTGTTTGTAAAGTTGCAAAACGAAGTGCAAAACCGACTATCATAATAATCCCTAAAAGGATTATATTAGATTTGCGAGTAAATCGCCCTAACATCTCATCTTCTCCCTTCAGATACATAATTTTCAAAATATATTTCTATATTTTTACAACACAATACGTTCTATAATAAATACTTTTTATACAAAGTACAACAATAGAAAGTTGATTTACAAAGTTTATATGCGTTAAACTTATACAGATGTTCTTGTAATCTTCTTCCTTCCAAAAGGCTTGTATATATGATGCAAGACATAAAAAACTTGAGGAGATAAAAATTCTATGATGGAACAAAAGCAACTTGTTTCTGTTGTCATACCCCTGTATAACACGGAAAAATATATTGAAGAAACGATGCAGTCAATACTAGATCAAACATATAAAAACATTGAAATTGTAATTGTAGATGATGGAAGTAAAGATCAATCACCTTCTATTGTGAAAAACCTTGCTGAAAAATACCCAGGACAAGTAAAATACGTTCATCAAAAAAACCAAGGTGTTTCGGTAGCCCGTAATACAGGTATCGAAAATGCTAGCGGAGAATATATCGCTTTCCTTGATAGTGACGACTTATGGCATCCAACTAAAATTGAGAAACAAATCGAGAGTATGCATAAAAACAACATGGACGCGTGCTATTGTGGTTATATGAATTTCTACGAAGAAACAGGCGAGAAGGTTGAACATACAACAAACTTTATTAAAGGTGATATGGCAAAAGCATTCCTAACACATCAAGTTGTTGCTCAAACAAGTACTTGGATTTTCAAACGATCCATCGTAATGGATCATAACATTCGTTTTACACCAGGATGTAGTTGGGGAGAAGATTTAGAGTTTTTATTTAAACTTATGAGTTTGACAAATGTATGTTATGTCGATGAATACTTAACTTATTATAGAATCTTATCAGAAGGAAATCTTTCTTCTAAGTATAAAGATTATGAATTAAAAACAACAAAAGAGCTAGAAGTATTCAATCGTATGAAAGATTGGGTACATAATAAATCTCAAGACTTCATTACGAAAGACCCTCAGTCACTGATTGAGATTCTTGAGACTTATTTATTCCCTTATACAGTCATCAATAACGCTTGTATATATATTAAAGAAAACTCTCGATTAGATAAATCACAAGTTCAATTAATCAAAAAAGATATAAGGAAATATTGCCGTAAAATCTATTCAAAGAATGGAAAGCGTAGTAAAAAACTATATGCAATGCTTTGGTTTGTACGAATTAAATTTCTGTTTTCTTAAACTGAAAATATAACGATACTCTCTCTTTCTGTGAACAAATTAAATTTACAAATAGGACAAACTAACCGGGTCCTAAAGAATAGAAAGGTCTTTTCTCATGAAAACAAATAAAATTCTAAAAAACGCATCCTACCTCTTTGTAGGAAACATTACTGTCCGCTTTGTACTGGCTATTGCAACAATTTTCTTTGCAAGATATGTTTCTCCAAGTGATTACGGTATGTTTACAACTGCGTTAGCAGTTTCAGCTGTTATTTGTTACTTTACAGATGCAGGTTTAACACATACGTTTATGCGTGAAGGAACGAGAAGCGATGCTAATATTAGTGTGCTAATAAGTAGTTATTTACGTATTCGTTTAATATTAGCTATCGTAATTTCTGTACTTTTCGCTATTTTTGCCCAGTTCTTCTATCCCGATGCTTACTTACGTGCGATGGTATATTGGGTTGTCCTACCAACAATGTTCGGAGCAACCTTACAAGGTGTTGGTATGGCTTACTTCCAAGTAACAGAACGCATGCAATTTACAGCTATTATTTCTGTACTACAAGGTGTAACAGCTGCTGCTGCCCTATTACTAGGGATGTCTTTCCAATGGTCACTTATGATGGTTGCTGCCATGTACGGGGTATCTAGTCTTGTAACAGGTGTTATCGCCTTTATAATGACAATACGTTACACGAAAGTCCATAAGGGTTGGGATAAAGGCATTTTAGATCAACTACTTATTTTCACGATCAACGGAATCATTATTATGCTCTTACCACAATTGGGCCCTATTATATTAGAAAAGGTTTCAACATATAAGCAAGTTGGATTCTTTGGTGCTGCATCTAAAATACCTGCTGTACTATATCAAATACCTGGAGTAATTGCAGCTGCTTTTTATCCAAGACTTTTTGCTTTTGGTAATGAGAAAAATATTGAAGAACATAGAAAATTATCAAGTTTTGAATTAAAACTTATGTCTTTTTTAGGAATGGGAATTTCTATCCCCTTTATTGCTGATCCAAGTTTCTGGATTGTTAGTTTATTAGGAGAAAAATACGCTCCCGCTGGTGACGCTCTTGCTATTCTAGCGTTTATGGTTATTTTACAATCAATTAACTATCCACTAGCCGATAATTTAACAACGATTGGCCAGCAATGGAAACGTGCAACAACAATGACTATTGGATTAGTTGTTGCCATCATAGGTTATATTGTATTAGGTAGTAAATATGGAATGATGGGGGCAGCTGCCGCAGCCATCATTACCGAAATTACACTATTAATCGGATTTACCCTCTTTATTCGTAAAGGCATGCAATTATTAGTTAAAGGAATTATATTTAATTCCTTAGCCTTTATTATTAGTTACGGTATATACCGAATTGCATTAATCAACTTACCACCATTAGTTGCTTTAACTCTTACTGGTATACTATACGGTATAATCGGAATTGTAATTGATCCTCAAATACGTGGATTCGTTTTAGGATTTATAAAACAAAAGCTTATTCGCAAACATGCTTAAAAGCAAAAAGCTTTTCCTATTTAAAAATGGAAAAGCTTTTTGCTTTTTTATATACCATCATTTTTCTTCAGTAAAAAAATGCTATATATTCCAGCTCAAATTGACTTACTTTCTGAAAATGCCTTATACTAAATTACATGTAAACTATGAACTTCAACGCTTGTAAAAATATATATGCTTCAACAAAAATATATATTTTCTCATGTTAAAACTAAAGAACACACCTTTAAAAATTGGTGTGTTTTTATATGCTACCTAAAAACTAGTTGCTACATGTAACGACTTTCAAAGGAGGATTATCAATTTTTATGAGCATAAAGCCGAATAATAAATTCTTTTCCAAGAAAACAATAATAATTATGCCAATATTATTATTGTGCGCTTTTGCTTTTCATTATTTCTTTTTAACATCTAATCAAGCCTTTTCTGGTACAGGGGATGCGTTACGTCAATTTGGTTTTTTTACGTTTCTTCTACAACATGCCTTTAAAGATGGCAACCTTTTTTGGTCTTTTGATTATGGATTAGGTGGAGATTTATTTGGAGAGTTTAGTTATTATTACAGCACATCACCGTTTTTCTGGATTACACTGTTACTACCTAAACTAAGTCTTGAGCAAGTATATGACGTGAAATTATACATGAGTATTTTAAAAAACTTTTTAGCTATGGTATTCATGTATGGTTCTTTACGTTACCATAATAAAACAGCATTCTCATCTTTTGTTGCTGCTATTATATATGGTGGTTGTATTACTTTCATCCGCCACTCTTTACTATGGGATTTCATGGCTGATGCCATTGTATTTTTACCATTAGTAATATGGGGACTTGATAAATATATTATTGAAAAGAAGCGCGGACTTTTCCTAATCGCTGCTACTTTAATGTTAGCATCAAACTTTTATTTTGCTTTTATCACAAGTATTTTCATATTTATTTATGCATTATTCCAATACTTTGCGACACAACAAAATAAAACGATTGTCTCTTTTCTAACTTATTATATTAGAATCGGTTTATTGTATGGATTATCACTCGGTTTAGCCGCCGTTTGCTTCCTCCCATCAGTTAATGCCGTATTTAGTGCTGATCGACTATCAAAAAAGTTTGAGATACCATTATTATTTGAAGATAAATTTTATAAAGATTTAATGGAAAATATTTTCTTCATGTATAATGCTGAAAATCATCAATTAGCTTTACCAGCTTTAATTTTATTCTTAATCGTATTTGGAATGTTTATACGTGATAAACTCGTTAAAAATAAAGTATTCTTTACGTTATTCATGTTCATTCTGTTTATGCTTCCATATACATATTCTGTGTTTAATGGTTTTTCAGCAATGCAATCTAGATGGTTCTATTTATTTGTATTTGTAATTGCCCAAACAATTGCATACATTCTAGATTGGATGATTATTCATAAGAAAGACTACAAATTACCTTATTTAATAAGTTTATTAGTGTCTATTGGATTATTCATTTATGCATTTTATAGAAAAGCAAATATAAATGTAACTGATAAACCTTTACAAGACGTTGATAACATTTTACTCGGAACTGTCGTTCTTTCTGTTATTACAGTATGTTTATGGCGTTATATTTCCAAACCTTTCATACAATTTTTAGTTGTATTGAATGTACTCGTTAGCACAATTTCTATGAATTATATGTATGCGAATAATATACTTAGCACCGTTTACGGACAGAGCCAGATTTCAACTGAAAAGTTACACGAACCAGGCTATGATAATAAAGAAGAAATTGCTGCAATTCGCTACATACAAGAAAATGATAAAGACTTTTATCGTATTCTTAATCCATATAGCGAATATAACACACCGATGCTACAAGGATATCATGGCGTAAGTACGTATCAAAGCTTAGTTAATTATTATGTCCATGACTTTATGAAAAATAAATATGGTGTATTCCAAATGTACGATACACCTTCAATGTTTTATCAAGCTGATAGTCGACTACTACTCGAAAATATGCTAGGTATAAAATATCGCGTATTAAGTGCTGATACAGATTCAAAGAATGTACCTTATGGATATAAACTATTACAGCAAGTAGGACCATATAATATTTACAAAAATGACTATGCTTTACCGTTAGGATATGTATATGATTCGGCTATAAGTGAAGAAGAATTTTCTAAATTAAACTTCGCTCAGCGTGATCAATTATTATTACATGCTGTTGTCGTTAATAATACAAAAGAATTTTCATTAAACCATTTTAATAAACAAGACCTCAAATCAAAGGCAGTATCTATTAAAACGGAAAAAGCAAAATTCGAAAACATGGAAAAACAAGAAAATAAACTAATTGTTCATGGCTTTGGAAATATGATTGTACCTATCAATTATCCTGATACACCTGGTGATCTACTGATAGAATTAAAATTAAAAAATGCAGGCACATTCAATGCAACTGTTAATGGAAAAACGATAGGAAAAGGGGACGATGCTGGTGCATACTCTTATCCGTTAGAAAGGTTTGTTTACAATTTGGGCAATGAGCGTCCAGAAAACCTAACTATCTCTATTGATATGGCAGGTGAGTATGAATTAGGTGACTTGCAAGCAAATATTGTAAACTATGAAAGTGTACAAAAAGAAACAAAAAAACTAACTGAAAATAGGCTTGAAAATATTTATTATAAGAACAATTATTTAAAAGGGGATATCAAATCAAATAAAGACGGGCTCCTATATTTATCTGTCCCATATAGTAAAGGCTGGACTATAAAAATTGATGGAAAAGAAACAGAATTTACGAAAGCGAATTCTGCCTTTATCGGTGTTCCCATTACAAAAGGTTCACATGTAATCGAAATGACTTACGTTACACCTTACTTCAAATTAGGTATGATTATATCAATCATCTCACTAATTATCTGTATAGCTTTACTAATTTTCAAAAATCCAAAAGCACGACGAAAATTTTCTTTTAAAAAGCAATAATGAGCAATCAATGAATCATGAATCTATCCAATTGGATAGATTCATATAAAAACGCATAACATTGTTTTAACCCACTACAAACAAGGAGTGTCAAAAATGACTCTTTCAATCGTTGTACCATGCTACAATGAAGAAAAGGTGCTTCGAGCCTTTTATTCAGAGACTTCTCTTGAAATTCATAAATTAACTACCGATTATGAATTTGTTTTTGTTAATGATGGTAGTAAAGATGATACTTTAAATATTTTACGTGATTTAGCTAGTTCAGATTCGTCAGTACACTACATATCATTTAGTCGAAACTTCGGAAAAGAAGCTGCAATGTTAGCTGGTTTAAAATATGCTACAGGCGATGCAATTGTTATTATGGATGCTGACTTACAACACCCTCCTACGTTAATAAAAGAACTGTTAGAAGGATATAACGACGGCTACGACCAAGTCATTGCAAAAAGAACAAGAACTGGTGATTCACCCGTTCGCTCTTTCGTCTCTCGTCTTTACTATAAAGTGATGAATAAATTTGTAGATATTGAATTAGTAGACGGTATTGGTGACTTTAGACTTTTAAGTCGAAGAGCAGTAGATTCTTTATTATCTTTAAGTGAATACAACCGATTTTCAAAAGGCTTATTTTCTTGGATCGGTTATAACGAATTAATCATTGAATATGAAAATGTATTACGTTCTGATGGAGAAAGTAAATGGACCTTCTCGAAATTATTAAATTACGGAATTGATGGTGTAATTTCATTTAATAATAAACCGTTACGTCTATCTATATATCTCGGATTACTAACAACCATTTTAGGACTTTTATACGTAATCACTACGTTCGTTCAAATCATCCTTGGTGGTGTGGAAGTTCCTGGTTACTTTACTCTCATTTCCGCTATACTATTTATTGGCGGTATTCAACTCATATTCCTAGGTGTTATTGGTGAATATATCGGTCGTATTTATTATGAAACAAAACGTAGACCGCATTTTATTGTAGCTGAAAAGAAAGTTAGTGAAGTTAAACAAAAGGCATAACCAAAAAGTTACTTCTGTAGGTAGAAGTAACTTTTTTATATACTAACATTTACAAACACTTCTTTTGAAAAAATATACATTTTGAAATGATGGCATTATATGAAAGAATTTAGTATCATGATTCAAGGTACTATTTCAAGTTGGACGGAGGATACTATGAGCTTATTAACAGTTGAAAAATTAGGACATACATTTGGTGATCGTACATTATTTAAAGATGTATCTATGCGATTATTAGCAGGTGAGCACGTTGGATTAGTTGGTGCAAACGGTGTTGGTAAATCAACATTCATGAATATCATTACTGGTCAGCTTATTCATGACCAAGGTCGTGTAGAATGGACACCGGGCACACATTACGGCTACTTAGATCAGCATACTGTTTTAACGCCTGGACGTACGATCCGTGACGTACTAGCGGATGCATTTTTACCGTTATTCGAAAAGGAAAAAGCTTTAAATGAAGTTACAGAAAAAATGGGAACTGCTACACCAGAAGAACTAGAAGAACTTCTTGAACAAATGGCAGAAATACAAGATGCACTTGAAGCAGGTGGTTTCTATTTACTAGATATGAAAATTGAAGAGGCTGCACGTGGTCTTGGAATTGATGCTATTGGTTTAGATCGTGATGTTTCAGCACTAAGTGGTGGACAACGTACAAAGGTATTGCTTGCAAAGCTATTACTTGAACAGCCAGAAGTATTATTGCTTGATGAACCTACTAACTATTTAGACGTTGAACATATTCATTGGTTAACAAATTATTTAAAAGAATACCCACATGCATTCTTATTAATTTCTCATGATACAGAATTTATGAACAAATGTGTTGATGTTATTTTCCATCTAGAATTCACAAAAATGACACGCTATACAGCGACATATGAAAAATTCCTAGAACTAGCAGAAATCAATAAAAACCAACATATAAACGCTTATGAAAAGCAGCGCGAGTTTATCAAAAAGCAAGAAGACTTCATTGCAAAAAACAAGGCTCGTTATTCAACGACAGGTCGTGCAAAGAGTCGTCAAAAGCAACTTGATCGCATGGAACTTATTGATCGCCCAGAAACAGCAATTAAACCTGAATTCTCATTTAAAGAAAGTCGCGCAAGTAGTCGCTTCGTCTTTGAAGGTGAAAATGTAGAAATCGGATATACACATCCGCTACTACCAAAGCTATCAATGACGATCGAACGTGGTGAAAAAATTGCTATTGTTGGATGTAACGGTGTTGGTAAATCAACGTTACTAAAAACAATCTTAGGTAAAATTAAGCCTTTAAGCGGTAAAACAAGCCTTGGTGACTTCTTAGAGCCTGCATACTTTGAGCAAGAAGTTAAAGCTGACAATATAACACCAATTGATGATGTATGGAATACATTCCCTGGTTTAGACCAGCATCAAATTCGTGCGATGTTAGCAAAATGCGGATTAAAAAATGAACATATTTCTCGCCCATTAAGTCAATTAAGTGGTGGAGAACAAGCAAAAGTTCGTTTATGTAAGCTAATGGGTGAGGAAAGTAACTGGCTACTATTTGATGAGCCGACAAACCATCTTGATGTTACAGCAAAAGCGGAACTTAAGAAGGCTATGAAAGCATATAAAGGAACAATCCTCCTTGTATGTCACGAACCGGACTTCTATGAAGATTGGATTACAAAAGTTTGGGATGTTGAAGAATGGTCTCAAAATAGTAAATAGTCTTTAAGAAAAAACTCCTTGTGTAGACAAGGAGTTTTTTACTTATTTTTATTAAGAATTTTTTATATTGTAGTATCCTATAAGTCGTAATCGAAATTCTTTTAATTCCGGATACGCCTCTAAATTTGCTAACATACCTCTAATTACTGGAATTCTTGGATTAAGCAATCGTATTTCCGCCTCTAAAACATCTAACGTTACTAACAACTCATCATCCTCTAATTGATCAGCTAAACTACGCTTAAATACAATAATTTCTTTTAAAAAATGCTCTTTAACTTGTTCCTTAATAAGCTCTGATTTACAAAGGAATTCTCCAAGCTTTTCTTCATGTAAAATAGGTTCTTCCGAAGATTCTACCAAACCATCTACTAAATGATCTACTCTTTTTAAAATAAAAGCAGCGACATACGATAAATCAATTTCTGGTGCTTGTAAAATAATTAATTCTAAATAACCACGGCATATGCCTTCTACTATAATTACTAAATCCAATAAATATGGCATAACCTTTTCACCATAAATGGACAATAAACTATTCCGATAAAATGCATGAGACTCTAACTTCATCCGCATCATAAATTCTTCTACTTCTTTATTAAACGGAATTGCATTTTCTCTCGCATGCATAATAATAAATTCTTTATGCTTTTGTATATCATTAAACTGACAATGTAATTGTTTTGCAAATTTTTCACGTGGTAATAAAGACTCTTGTTCAATATCCAGCATTTTCTTTTGGATTTTGTCATAATAATATCGAAGTGTCGCTAATAAAAGCTCATCTTTCGATTTAAAATATAAGTAAAAAGCTCCCTTAGATATACCACTAGCTGTCACAATTTCCTGCACTGATGTCGCATTTACACCCTTAGTAGCAAATAACTTCATAGCCGATTCTATAATTAAACGCTCTTTTTCTTTCATATCTTCTCTCCTAAATTTAATCTCGCATCTTATTATAAATGTATTATACCATCCCTTTTTATTGACGATTGACCAAACGGTCAGTTATATTATGTATTAGACTGACCAGTTGGTCAATATAATACAAAGGGAGCGCAAACATGAACAAAATCATCAATTTCTCGTTAAAAAATAAGTTCGCAGTTTGGCTACTAACCATTATTGTTACTATTGCGGGGATCTACTCTGGACTCAATATGAAGCTGGAAACAATTCCTGATATTACAACACCGATTGTGACAGTAACTACGGTCTATCCTGGTGCTACACCAGAAGAAGTAGCTGATAAAGTTTCAAAGCCGATGGAAGAACAACTACAAAATTTAAGCGGTGTTAACGTTGTGAGTTCATCATCTTTTCAAAACGCATCTTCTATTCAAGTAGAATACGATTTTGACAAAAATATGGAAAAAGCAGAAACAGAAATTAAAGAAGCTCTCACAAATGTAAAACTCCCAGAAGGTGTTAAAGATCCTAAAGTTTCACGAGTAAACTTCAATGCTTTTCCCGTTATTTCGTTAAGCGTAGCAAGCAAGAATGAATCTTTAGCTACTTTAACTGAAAATGTAGAAAAAAATGTTGTACCGGGATTAAAAGGACTTGATGGTGTTGCATCTGTTCAAATTGCTGGTCAACAAGTAGATGAAGTACAGCTCATCTTTAAGAAAGATAAAATGAAAGAACTAGGACTAAGTGAAGATACTGTAAAAAATGTGATTAAAG
Source organism: Bacillus sp. B2-WWTP-C-10-Post-4 (assembly GCF_009183805.1). Classification (NCBI taxonomy): domain Bacteria; kingdom Bacillati; phylum Bacillota; class Bacilli; order Caryophanales; family Bacillaceae; genus Bacillus; species Bacillus sp. B2-WWTP-C-10-Post-4. The sequence goes on from NZ_WEII01000006.1 coordinate 97,609, forward strand.
GATCGGATGTATCTTTACCACTTGGCTTATACACATTTAAAGACACGGAAAAATCAGTTGTTGTAGATGGCAATATTACAACGATTAAAGCATTAAAAGAACTTAAAATACCAGCTATACCTTCCTCACCTAACGGTCAAGGTAGTCAAAATGCTGGCGCTGGTGCACAAACGCCACAAATGAATCCAGCCGCTATGAACGGGATTCCAACAGTTACATTAGATGAAATTGCTGACATTAAAGAAGTTGGGAAAGCAGAATCCATTTCTCGAACAAATGGAAAAGAAGCAATTGGAATTCAAATTGTGAAGGCCTCTGATGCAAATACAGTTGATGTTGTAAATGCAGTAAAAGATAAAGTAAAAGAACTTGAGAAAAAGTATAAAGACTTAGAGATTATTTCAACATTCGATCAAGGTGCACCTATTGAAAAATCAGTAGAAACAATGCTGAGCAAAGCAATTTTCGGTGCTATCTTTGCGATCGTTATTATTATGCTGTTCCTACGAAATATTCGAACAACGTTAATCTCTGTCGTTTCAATACCACTTTCTTTATTAATTGCTGTTTTAGTCATAAAGCAAATGGATATTACGCTTAACATTATGACACTTGGAGCAATGACCGTTGCTATAGGCCGCGTTGTCGATGACTCAATTGTTGTTATTGAAAATATTTACCGCCGTATGTCGTTATCAGAAGAGAAATTGCGCGGAAAAGATTTAATTCGTGAAGCTACGAAAGAAATGTTTATCCCAATTATGTCTTCTACCATCGTAACAATTGCTGTATTTTTACCACTTGGACTAGTAAAAGGTATGATTGGTGAAATGTTCTTACCATTCGCCTTAACTATCGTCTTCGCTTTATTAGCATCATTACTAGTAGCAGTTACAATCGTACCGATGCTAGCTCATTCCTTATTTAAGAAAGAGAGCATGAGGGAAAAAGAAGTACATCATGAAGAAAAACCAAATAAATTAGCAAATGGGTATAAACGCATACTTGCATGGGCTTTAAATCACAAAATTATTACATCAAGTATCGCTGTTCTTCTATTAGTTGGTAGTCTTGCACTTGTACCAGTTATCGGTGTAAGTTTCTTACCTTCTGAAGAAGAAAAAATGATTATCGCAACATACAATCCTGAACCAGGTCAAACGTTAGAAGACGTTGAAAAAATTGCAACAAAAGCTGAGAAGCACTTCCAAAATAATAAAGACGTCAAAACAATTCAGTTCTCATTAGGTGGAGAGAATCCAATGAGTCCTGGTCAATCAAACCAAGCAATGTTCTTCGTGCAATATGATAACGACACGAAAAACTTTGAAAAGGAGAAAGAACAAGTCGTTAAAGATTTACAGAAGATGTCTGGCAAAGGCGAATGGAAAAACCAAGACTTCGGAGCAAGTGGCGGTAGTAACGAAATTAAACTATACGTTTACGGAGATAACTCAGAAGACATTAAGCCTGTCGTAAAAGATATTCAAAATATCATGAAGAAAAATAAAGACTTAAAGGATATTGACTCTAGTATTGCAAAAACATATGCAGAGTACACTTTAGTCGCAGATCAAGAAAAGCTGAGTAAAATGGGCTTAACGGCTGCACAAATCGGAATGGGACTTTCTAATCAACATGATCGACCTGTTCTGACAACAATTAAAAAAGACGGTAAAGATATCAATGTATATGTAGAAGCTGAAAAACAAAATTATGAAACAATCGATGACTTAACAAATCGTAAAATTACAACACCACTTGGTAATGAAGTGGCTGTGAAAGATGTTATGACTGTAAAAGAAGGTGAAACTTCGAATACAGTGAAACACCGCGATGGCCGTGTTTATGCAGAAGTAAGTGCAAAACTAACATCTGATGACGTTTCAAAAGCATCTGCCGCTGTTCAAAAAGAAGTAGATAAAATGGATCTTCCTTCTGGCGTAGATGTTTCTATGGGCGGCGTTACAAAAGATATTGAAGAATCATTTAAGCAACTTGGCTTAGCGATGTTAGCTGCGATTGCCATTGTATACTTCGTTCTTGTCGTTACATTTGGCGGTGCCCTTGCACCATTCGCAATTTTATTCTCGCTACCATTTACAATTATCGGAGCTCTTGTTGCCTTATTAATCTCCGGTGAAACATTAAGTGTGTCTGCAATGATTGGGGCGCTTATGTTAATCGGTATCGTTGTAACAAACGCAATCGTGCTTATCGACCGCGTTATTCATAAAGAAAATGAAGGACTATCAACACGTGAAGCTTTATTAGAAGCTGGTGCAACACGCCTTCGTCCAATTTTAATGACTGCAATTGCAACAATTGGTGCTCTTATCCCGCTTGCATTAGGATTTGAAGGTAGTGGCTTAATTTCTAAAGGACTTGGTGTAACGGTAATTGGTGGATTAACAAGTTCAACGTTATTAACACTTCTTATTGTTCCAATCGTTTATGAAGTATTAAGCAAATTTAAAAAGAAAAAAACAAAATAACAAAAAATAACCTCGCTAACTGCGAGGTTATTTTTTACTTCCAAACAAGACTAGAAAATCACCATAGCCTTCTTTCTCTAATTCCTCTTTTGGAATAAATCGAAGGGCTGCAGAATTAATGCAGTAACGAAGTCCATTTGGTCCTGGACCGTCTGGAAATACATGCCCAAGATGTGAATCTCCTTCCTTACTTCTCACTTCTGTACGCGTCATATTATGACTCACATCCATCTTTTCTTTCACACTTGCTGACATAACTGGTTTTGTAAAACTAGGCCATCCACATCCACTATCAAATTTGTCTAGAGAAGTAAATAGCGGCTCACCTGAAACGATGTCTACATAAAGACCTTCCTCTTTATGGTTCCAATACTCATTTCGAAATGGTGGTTCTGTACCATTTTCCTGCGTTACATAAAACTGCATCTCATTGAGTTTTTCTTTTAAATGAGCATTATCCTTTGGCCAATGTTGCTTAATAAAAGCATCTCGTCCTGAGCCTTTACGATATAACTCATAGCGGAATGTGTTTTTCTTATGATATCCTTGGTGATATTCTTCAGCTGGATAAAATGTAGCTGCTGGTAGTATTTTTGTCGCAATTGGTTTTGAAAAGCGCCCACTCTGCTCAAGTTCTTCTTTTGAGGCTTCTGCTTTTTTATGTTGTTCTTCATTATGATAAAAAATCACTGTTTCATAAGACTGTCCGCGGTCGTGGAATTGTCCTCCAATATCGGTCGGATCAATTTGTCTCCAATATATATTTAACAATTCCTCATACGACATTTTATTTGCATCAAATGTAATTTGTACCGCTTCATAATGTCCTGTTGTTTCTGAGCACACTTCTTTATACGTTGGGTCCTCTTTATGACCGCCTGTATAACCTGAAATAACCTGTATAATGCCCTCCATCTCTTCAAATGGAGAAACCATACACCAGAAACACCCTCCAGCAAATGTAGCTAACTCTACCTTTTCATTTACAGCCATTCTTTCACCCCTATTCTATGTTCTTCTTACAGTATGGCATAAGGAACATCATGTTATAAAAGAAAAAGCATCGAACATCGATGCTTTTTCTTACTTCACTTTATTTTTCCCAACATCCTTCTCCATTTCATCACTTGTCACGTCTAAAACATCTAGTAAGAAAATGAAGATTGGAATACCGATAATCAGTCCCCATACACCTAAGAAGTGCTCTGAGAAAATTAATACCATAAAAGTATAGAAAATCGGTAAATTTGTTTTTTGCGACATAAACTTCGGATTTAATACGTAACTTTCAAGCGCATGAATCACTGTTACGATAACTAAAATATAAACAACGTACATAATACCGCCAATATTGTAAGCAATCATACAAAGTGGGAATAACGAAATGATAACCCCCGCTACTGGAATTAATCCAAGCAAGAAAATCATTAATGCTAAACCTAATAATTGCGGGAATCCTAATATCCATAATGCGATAACTGAAAGAACACAGTTAACAACAGCAATTAAAAATTGTGCTTCGATTACCTTTCCAAATGAACGTGCAAATTTCTTTCCGAAGTACTCAATTTCAGTATAGAAAATTGCAAGCCTGCTTTCTTTAAACTTTGCAGTAAAACCAACAATACGAGATTTTTCTAATAAGAAAAACAAACTCAAAATTAAAGAAAGTAAAACCTGAAGGCCAAATTTACCAACATTCGTAATCGATTTATACAAAATGTCTACGCCTTGTCCTACATATTTAGAAAGCTCCATATGATTGACAGCATTAACTGCATACTTAATTAGTTCACTATCTGGTGGGTTTCTTAAAAATACATTGAATTGGTAAATCAGTTGTGAAATTTGTATCGTCAATACTGGTAAATATTTAAATAGCGTAATAGCAATTCCACCAATTAACATTACATATAGAAATGCTATAATAATTTTTCGATTAATAGGCATGAAATGATCTAATTTGCGGGAAATAAACTTTTGGAATCGATCCATTAAATACGTGAGAATAAACGTAATTAATATTAAATTCAACATACTTTGCAGCCCGTATAACACGAGAGCAAGTATTACTAATACGAGTAACCTCTGAAATCCTTTACTTTGAAACAGGTTTTTTATTTGCATAATCGACGAATACTCTCTCCTGTCCTATAAACTAAAACGTTACTAAGTAGATTTCTCTCTCTTTTCTACTTTTAATTATTCATTCATATTAAGATTTTTATAAACTCATTATATGCCTACCTTAACAGGTATACAGTAGCTTACTTCTTATTTTACAATACAATGACCTAATTCAAAACGTATTCTACATAGTATTAATGAAGATTTAAGGAAACTTACATTTTTTTAAATAGGTCTTACCACTACTGTAACATAAAAAGCAAGCTATCAGTAGAAATCTGTCCTACAAATAGCTTGCTTTTCTTGTTTTTTAAGTAAGTTTTACTATCCAATGAATGGTATGAACATTGGGATGACAACTACTGTTACAACCCCAACTACCGTTACAGCAATACTTGCCATTGCTGCCTCTACCTCACCCATTTCAATTCCTACCGCAACTCCTAATGCATGACCCGCTGTTCCAAGCGCTAAACCTTTTGCAATCGGATGTTTCACTCTAAATGTTTTTAAGAATAATGCTCCTAATGCGTATACGATAACTGCGTTGAAAATAACTGCAAACGATGTAATTGCTGGAATACCACCAATACTTTCTGAAATTGGTAACGCAATTGCTGTTGTTGCTGCTTGTGGTAGCATTGAATTCATTACTGCTGTATCTAAACCGATTGCTTTTGCAACAATGAACACGACAATTACTGAGCAAATAGATCCAACCACGATAGCTGATAAAATTTGCCACCAATATTTTTTCAACTTATCAACTTGTTTATAGAGTGGGATAGCAAATGCAATGGTTGCTGGCTCTAAGAAGAAACTAATCATTTTTCCGCCAGTATTATATTCTTCAAAAGTAAAGTTACCTACCTTTAGAAAGACAATCCCTAATACCATCGCTACGAATAATGGCGTAAATAGGAAGAACCCTTTTGAATGCTTGAATAATAATGTTCCGATTCCGTATGCGATTAATGAAACGACGATTCCGAAATATGGAGTCATTGTGCTTGCCATGTTCATTACCTCCTAACAATATATAAATGCAATGGTTACGCAACCTTTCCGTGCTTGCGTCCTTTATTTACTACTTTCAATTCTTTTGTATCTTCTGTTTCTTTTTCATCTTTTCCTAAAATAAATTGTGCAAATAACCCTGTTACAGCGAGTAAAATAACTGTTGCTACAACAATTACAGTTAAAATTTGTACAAAGTATTGCCCCATTACACCAAGAGAATTAATAACTGAAATACCTGATGGGACGAATAAGAATCCAATAATACCTGTTAAAGCTGTTCCGAGTGATTCAACTTGCTCCAATTTAATAACTTTTAAACATAATAGACTAAATAAAATAACTAACCCGATTACCGATGAAGGCATTGGAATTGGTAAATGTGTTGCAATAATATTAGAAATTAACATAATAGCTGAGAATATGAATGCTTGTGATAAGAAACTATATACTTTTTTCGTACTCATTTTGGCCACCTCTTTCGATTTGGTACCTTTATTGTATAGGATACAAACGTATAAGTAAGCGTTTACATAACAGAACGTCAAATATACAGAATCAGTTACAAATATAAAAGGATGAAATACAAAAGCTGCTTCTTAAATACGAAGCAGCTTCTTGAGTTCTTTTGCATATGTACGGCTAACAGGTACTTTCGATCCTTCTTTCATGATTAAATTATAAGTAGAATTAAACCATGGCTGAATTTCAGTAATATGATTAATATTCGCAATAAAGCTACGGTGTACGCGCATGAAGCTTGCTTGTGGTAACTTCTTCTCTAAAATTACAAGTGTATCATGTGTTACATACGTTTCCCTCATTGTTTTTACTGTGACTTTCCCATCTACAAGCCCTACATATATAATATCTTCAATATTCACAAGTACGATTGATTCTTCAATTGGTAATGCTAATTTATGCATCTCTGCTGTTACATCTGTCCCCTTTATTTCGTGCTTCGTTTCTATTTGCGCTTGTTTTTGTTTTTTATACTTCTTTAATGTCTGCACAATACGCTCTTCATCAAATGGTTTTAAAATGTAGTCTAACGCATCTACTTCAAATGCTTGCAGCGCATATTGATCATAGGCAGTAGCAAATACAATTGCAGGTGGATTTTTCATCTTCTTTAATATATTCGCGATTTCAAATCCGTTATCATCGGATAATTGAATATCTAAAAACACAATATCTGGTCTACTTTGCATTAGTTCTTCTAATGCGTCTTCCACACAATCAGCCTCACCAATTATCTCAACTTCTTTCGTTCTCTCTAATAAATACTTTAGTTCATCACGTGCTAACATTTCATCGTCAACTACTAGTACTTTTAACAATCTGCTCTTCCTCCCCTACTTTTTTTGGAATAACAAAAGTAATCTCTGTCCCCTCATTTAATTCACTTTCGATATGAAGCATCGTTTCTTTTCCAAATAATCCAATAAGACGTTCATTAATATTATATAAAGCTGTTCCAGTCCCTTTCTTTGACGAAACTACCATCTTTCCTAATTGTTCTAAACGTTCTTCCTCAATTCCCTGTCCATTATCTTTTACTTCAAAGTGAACCATACCCTCTTTTTCAAAAACATGCACTTCCACTTCGCATACTGGTTGCTTCTTCGGAAAAGCATGTCGCAATGCATTTTCAACCAATAGTTGAAGAACAAATGGTGGTACTAAAGTTGTCTTTAGCTCATCCTGAATATACATCTTTACCTCATACTTATTTGGGAACCTTGCTTGTTCTAGTGATAAGTATGCCTGTACATGGTTTAATTCTTGTTCTAGTGGAATCAATAACTGACGTGCCCCTTGCAAATTACAACGGAAATATACGCTAAGCTGTAATAATAACTTCCTTGCTTTTTCTACATCTGTTCGGCATAAAGCTGATACTGTATTAATCGCATTAAATAAAAAGTGCGGGTTAATTTGCGCTTGTAATGCTTTTATCTCCGCATCTTGAAGTAATTTACTTTGCAACTCAGCTTCTCCTAACTCTAACTGCGTGGAGAATATTTTTGCTAACCCTTCTGCTAATTCCTCTTCCACACGACTTAACTGGTTAGGATTTTTGAAATAGAGTTTTAATGTCCCTATCGTATTTCCATGCGAAGTTAGTGGAATTACAATCGCCGCTTGCAAAGGGCAGCCTTCATGTTGACAATTAATAACCTCACGTGATTTCGCTTTCATTATTTTCCCTGTGTTTAACACTTCTTTCGACAAACCGGTTATTAAACTATGTGAAGGAATATGGTGATCTGATGCTAATCCAACATGAGCTAATATTTTCTCTGTATCTGTTAAGGATACCGCATCTGTTCCTGTAAAACGGTGAATAATTTGTGCCACATGCTTACATGATTCTTCTGTTAAGCCTTGGCGGAAATACGGTAACGTTTTATCTGCAATACGTAATACTTTATGAGTCTGAAGTGCCTTTGCATTCTCCTCCTGACGCAAAATAGCTTGTATCATAGAAAGTAAAATAAAACTTCCAAAACTATTTACAAGAATCATTGGTATCGCTATTGTTTTCACAACGCTAATTCCATCCTCTATAATTAATAAAATCATAAGCATTTCTAAAGATACGATAAAAACACTTAAAACTGCTGAAAATTTAGGAGTAATTGTACGATTATATTTTTTGAAAATATATCCGATATAACCAGTTATAATCCCAGCTAAAATAGAAGAGATTGCGCAGCTTAGCGCTGTCGTACCACCAAGCATATAACGATGAATACCAGCAATAAATCCTACTCCAACCCCTACGATAGGGCCACCAAGTAAGCCGCTAATACCGACACCCATAATACGCGTATTCGCAATTGTACTTGACGAAGAAACACCTTGTAACCAGTTTTCATTCATAATCGTATTTCCTGCTATTTCAATCCCAGTGTAATTGCTTACAATTGTAAATACCGAAAAAATACAAATAAGCTTCAGCTTATCTACATAGCCATCCTGTTTATGAAGGAGGCGTCTGAAAGTTTTAATATGAGAGAGTAAAAATCCTAAAATAACTATAAGTCCGACTCGTTCAATCATCATGAGTACTAAATTTAGCATCTTTGATTCATTCCTTTTTATTTAGTTAGTTTTATTATGGGAAAATAATGAAGTCGGCGTCAAGAAGAACGAAATATTTTTTGAAATATTTTACACATAATAACTTCCTCTTTATTTGACAATACAATAGAAGAGTGCTAAAAATAAAGTAATATAATACAGTCCTTTAACCCAACCCCGTGAGGTTGAGAAGGAAGTCGGAATATAATATACGTATGTTCTTTTTGGGGGATACGTATGCTTTTTTGGCCTTCTCATCATATCAGGTGAGAAGGCCTTTTGTTATTCTTCCATAGCGACTGTAGAAAATAAGGAGGAGTAATAATGAACGTCACTACTGATGTACAACAAATAACAGAGGAGACGAAAGCGAAAAGATATAAAACATTATTTGGTTCTGCGCTAGGATATGCAGCAGAAGGTTTAGATATGTTGCTATTATCTTTCGTACTTGTCTATATTTTAAAAGAGTTTCACTTAAGTCCTGTTGAAGGTGGAAACTTAACATTAGCTACCACAATAGGGATGTTAATTGGTTCTTATTTATTTGGATTTATTGCTGATTTATTTGGCCGTATTCGTACAATGGCCTTCACAATCTTACTGTTTTCACTAGCAACCGCACTCATTTATTTCGCAACAGACTACTGGCAATTATTAATTCTGCGCTTTTTAGTTGGAATGGGGGTTGGTGGTGAATTCGGAATCGGAATGGCCATTGTAACAGAAACATGGTCTAAAGAAATGCGCGCTAAAGCGACATCTGTTGTTGCACTTGGATGGCAATTTGGTGTACTGGTTGCTTCACTCCTTCCAGCATTTATTGTCCCGCACTTTGGATGGAGAGCCGTTTTCTTATTTGGATTAATTCCAGCTTTACTAGCTGTCTATGTCCGTAAAAGTTTAAGTGAACCGAAAATATGGGAGCAAAAACAACGCTACAAAAAGGAACTGTTGCAAAAAGAAGCTACAGGTAAATTAACAACTACTGAAGCAGAACAACTAAAACATATAAAAAAATTCCCACTTCGAAAGTTATTTGCCAATAAAAAAGTAACAATTACAACAATCGGTCTCATTATTATGTCGTTTATCCAAAACTTCGGATATTACGGAATCTTCACATGGATGCCCACTATTTTAGCAAATAAATATAACTATACATTAGCAAAAGCAAGTGGCTGGATGTTCATTTCTACCATCGGTATGCTAATTGGAATTGCAATCTTTGGTATTCTAGCTGATAAAATTGGTCGCCGTAAAACTTTTGCAATCTATTATATTGGCGGTACAGTATACTGTCTCATTTACTTCTTCTTATTCACAGATTCAACATTATTATTATGGGGAAGTGCATTGCTTGGATTTTTTGCAAATGGAATGATGGGAGGATTTGGGGCAATTTTAGCTGAAAACTATCCTGCTGAAGCTCGCTCTACCGCTGAAAACTTTATTTTCGGTACAGGACGTGGGTTAGCTGGATTTGGGCCTGTTATTATTGGCTTACTCGCTACAGGTGGCAACCTACTTGGAGCATTGTCCTTGATTTTTATCATCTACCCAATCGGGTTAATTACAATGCTACTATGTGTACCAGAAACAAAGGGAAAAGTATTAGATTAAACGTAAAAGAGGAAGCATCTCATTTAAGATGCTTCCTCTTTTACGTTTTTATTTATTTTGATTTACTAGCCTTCTGAAATAAGAATGCAGTTTTATCTTCTTCTTTTACAATACCTTGTTTTAATGCTAATTCTCCCGCAACTTTAGGCGCTAACCATAGCATTGGGAATAACAAAATTGATACCGGAACTGCCGTCACCACGATAAACGATTGTAGCGCATTAATACTTCCTTCACCCATATATAAAAGAATTGCTGCAACTGCGCCCATAATAAGCGACCAAAAAATTCGCAAACTAATTCTAGGATCTCCGTCTCCAGTCACTGCCATTGAAATGGAATACGCCATTGAATCTCCTGTTGTCACTACAAATAAAATTGTTAATAAAAGAAATGCTGGTCCAATAATATTAGAAAGTGGCAATTGTCCTGTAATTGCAATCATAGCTGCCGGCATACCAGATTCACTTAATGCGTCCGAGATAGACCCAGGATTCATCAACTCATAAAACACGCCTGATCCACCTAATATAGTAAACCAAAACGTTGTAATAATAGGTGCGATAATTCCAATTGCAACGATGATTTCTCGAATCGTTCTCCCTCTTGAAATTCGACTCACTAAAATTGCCATCATTGGTCCGTATCCAATAAACCATCCCCAGAAAAAGATTGTCCAAGATCCTAACCAACTTGTATCACCACGGTATGTGCTCATCGGTATAAACTCATTTACATAAAATCCAAACGAAGAAACAAACGAATCAATAATAAATCCACCTGGCCCAAATAGTAATATGAATGCCATTAATACAATTGCTAATCTAACATTTAAATTACTTATAATTTGAATCCCTTTATCAATACCTGTTACTGCCGATATGGTAGACACGGCCACCACACAAACAATAATTGCTAATTGAGTAGTAAACACATCAGAAATTCCAAATAATTCTTGTAATCCATAACTTGCTTGTAAACCTAAAAATCCAATTGGGCCAATTGTACCTGCAGCTACTGCAATAATTGCAGCTGCATCAATTATCGTTCCAAGCAGGCTCTTTCTTAATTTTTCCCCAAAAATAGGATATAAAAGCGTTCGAGGTTTTAGCGGCATATCTTTATGATAATGTCCATACATCATAACTACCGCACTAATTGTACCTAAAATCGTCCATGCTAAAAATCCCCAATGCATATAACTTTGTGCTAAAGCAGGCATGACTGCTTCTTTCGTTCCAGCAGATATACCATCATGTATTGGTGGCACCGTCATCAAATGATACATTGGCTCTGCTGCTGCCCAAAAAACGCCACCTCCGGCAAGTAATGTAGACATAATAATAGCAAGCCATTTTGCCGTACTAATCTCAGGTTTTTCTAATCCTCCAAGCTTAACTCTCCCATATTTGGAGAACGCCATACACATCGCAACAATAAATGTACCTAATAATAAAACTTGCCAGAAGGCACCGAAATATTTAATTGAAAAAGCGAAACTTTTATTAATCGCACTCTCTACATAATCCTTGTTCAAAAAAACTGCAATTACAAATAATAAAAGTGAACCACCACTAATAATAAATACAGGCCAATCAGTTTTTCGACTCTTCATCCTCATTTACACTTCCTCCTTCCTCAGCAATCTAAAAAAACAACTTTATTATGTTTTATTGTTTAAAACCAAAACACAATAATTATATATGCATAACATTTTATTGACTTCCCACATACTTATGTTGTCCCTAAAAATATGCCAAATCCCTTATTAAAAAGAAAGAATCTCTTCCTCTTACATAAAAAAGCAAAACAAAAGACCTTATATTTCTATAAGGTCTTCGAAACAGAAATTTGATTATAACATAAGGAACTCCTTGGTTCAAAAAGCCTCTTCCAAAAATAACCGAGAGTAAAGGCTTCCATTTGCTACATAACAGTAATTTAAAAAAATTATATTTCACAGAAAAAACCTACACTAAATATCATTTATGAAAGAAATTTGGCTTCAAAATTTCATTCGGATACGGTTTATGATAAATGTGGGTGGTAGCTGGAGATAATGGTGGAATAAGCCATACCCAATTACCTGTTACAACACGACCACAAGCAGCTTCTTGCTTCTCAAATTGCTGAAATTGTTGTGCAGCAGTATGGTGATCAACAATACTAACTCCTTGTTTTTTGAAGGAGTGTAGTACGGCAATATTCAACTCAATTAGCGCCTTATCTTTCCATAAGGTACCGTTTCTGGATGTATCTAAATCCATCATCTCCGCAACAGCCGGAAGTAAATTATAACGATCATGATCTGCTAAGTTGCGCGCCCCAATTTCTGTTCCCATATACCATCCATTGAACGGAGCGGCTGTATAAGAAATACCGCCAATTTCTAAACGCATATCTGAAATCATTGGAACACCATACCATTTTACTCCAAGTGATGAAATAGGGTATTCTGGGTGTTCAATTGGCACTTCTTTTACTTCTTCTCTCGGAATTTCTTTATATATAGGCGCTTTTCCATCTATAGAAAACACAAGTGGCAATACATCGTAATTCGTACCTTCTCCTTGCCAACCAAGCTCCTGACAAAAGTCCGTAAATGTAGCGGAATGAGAATCACCAATCACTCCCGTTTCTGTTTTATATCCTGCATATCGAATCAATTGGTGATTATAAATTCTTATATTATTTTCTTCACCTTGATATTGCTTAAAAATCGTAATGGTTGGTTTAACTTTTCCGTCGTTCGTTGCATATTTAATATGATGAATTAATGCATTATATACACCCTCTTCATCATTTACTTCGCGCGCATCTAATATGTGCATCTTACTCCAAAATAGTCTTCCAATACATCTATTACTGTTACGCCATGCCATTCGTGAACCATGAACAAGTTCTTCAAATGTGTGCTCATATGTCCCTGTCTTCTCTATCTCAATTTGAATTTCTTTTATACGTTCTTCTATCAATTGTTCTTTATGAAGCTCCTTATAACAAATCGTAATAAAATTACTTGCTTCCTCTATTAATTGTTTCGTTTTACTCATAAACAATCTCCTTCTATTTCAACAAAACCCTGCTACTTTACAGTATAAGCAAAAAGGATAGGAGTCACAAATGAAAGTGAGAGTGTTACTTTTATTGTAATATTTTTCAGAAAATTAATGGAATTACTATTGACTTATATGGAAAATGGGTGTATTTTTGACTCAGGTAAAGTATTTTTACCTAGACCAACTTTTTAAGTCGAAAGGAGGGAATGTTATGTCTTCATTTCAATTGCCAAAGCTTTCATATGACTATGATGAACTAGAGCCACATATTGATAGCAATACACTTGCCATTCATCATGGAAAGCACCATGCGACATACGTAAACAATTTAAATGCTACTTTAGAAAATTATACTGAATTACATAATAAATCTTTAGAAGAATTGCTATGTAATTTAGATGCTTTACCGAAGGAAATTGTTACAGCTGTACGAAATAACGGTGGTGGTCACTATTGTCATAGTCTTTTTTGGGAAGTGATGAGCCCACGAGGTGGCGGTGAGCCTAATGGAGACGTTGCAAAAGTAATTGATTATTATTTCAATACCTTTGACAACTTAAAAGATCAACTTTCCAAAGCAGCTATTAGTCGTTTTGGAAGTGGCTATGGATGGCTTGTTCTTGACGGTGAGGAACTCTCTGTTATGAGTACACCAAATCAAGATACGCCTTTGCAAGAAGGGAAAATCCCCTTACTCGTAATTGATGTATGGGAACATGCTTATTATTTAAAGTATCAAAATAGGCGCCCAGAGTTTGTTACCAACTGGTGGCATACAGTAAACTGGGACCAAGTAAACGAGAAGTATTTACAAGCAATTCAATCACAAAAACATTAGTCGTACGTATAAGGTAAATTTGGTAATGTAAAATCAGTATTGTCGAAATCCTCCAGAATCCCCCGGATTGCCACCGGGGGATTTATGATTACTTCATTGTATTTATATAATGTTTTAAAATATTTTTTATTTCTAGTTTCAGCTCTCGGAACAAAAATCCGAATTCACGAGCCTTTCCATTATGTAACGTACAGTTAGTTACCTCATTATAAGGAGCTATATTTCCCCCAGCTTTCTGAATGAGTGCTTTTATTCCTGTCTTCTCTTCTATGAAATGAATAATTTCTTCCATAGAAACTACTCCGTTACTACAGGCGTTAATTGGTCCTCTCACATTTGCCATTCCGCACCAAGCTAGAAACTCTCCTGCCTCTTTTTCATGTATAAATGACAAAGTTCCATCTACATGATCCACAACGATAGGTTTTTGGTTCACAATACATTCAACGTAAAATTGTAACCTTTTCGTATAATCATTTTCTCCAATAACAACTGGAAAACGCACTGCAACGACTGGGAATGTTGCATGTTGAAATACAACGGCTTCAGCTAATCTCTTTCCTTCACCATAATTGAAGTCATTCCTATCTCCATACGCGATTGCATACTCGTACGGATTAAAGTCTTCTTCTGATAAGCTTAGGGCAGGTTCATAGACGGCCATTGAAGATGTCATAACATATTTCTTCGTTTTCCCTCGTAACACTTCACATATTACCTTCGCTGCATTCGAGCTATAGCATAAATTATCGTATACAATATCATAACTTTTATCTTCTAGACGCTCTGCTAGTTGTTTTTCATCTTCCCTATCTACAATAAGTCTTTTTACTCTACTGCCAAAAGAATCTTCCGTAATTCCTCTCGTCGCAATCGTTACATCGTGCCCCTCTTGCAAAAGTGCTTCTACTAAATGTTTACCAAAAAATCTTGTTCCCCCTAGCACCAATACTTTTTTCAACTTCATCATCCCCACTTTAGCAAATTGTAAAATACTACCTCTCTATTATAAGTGCTAACATATAAAAAGCATGGAATTCGTTTAACGATTCCATGCCTTTATACAGATAATATATTAACGTACTCGATATTTATAAATACAATAACAGAAGTATAAAATAGAAATTACAGATACATAAACCCATAATTCATATACGAATCCCTCTCCCCACACTCCCATAAAATAAAAGAGTGAAGGTAAAGTCAATGTTACCCATGATTGTACGAAGGCAATCCTTCCAAGATATTGATTAATGTTCTTCTTTTGTGTATTTAATACAAAGAATAAATACCAAAGTAATGCCCACATAAACCACGTTAACGCATTAACAACATCATGGAATTGAACAAATGAAACAACCATATAGAATAAGGCAATAATTGCTACCCAAATACAAAACCATCCTAGGCCACTACTATCCATTCCTTTTATAAAAGTAACACCTACATATAAATAAGTTAATCCAAATAAGAAAGTAGCCGCATATGAATACACTGTCCAATTGCTTTGGTCAGAAATCATAATCAAATAAAACGGAATAATAATTTGTAGTGCACCCACAAATAAATTAAAAACACCCGCACTTTTCATCTCTGCTTTCCCTAATATAACAAGACTATTTAAAAATAAAGCTGCCCCTGAAAGTAATAATCCTACATAACCCATATATATTCGTGTGAAAATCTTTACCTTTCACACTTTTAACCTCCCCACACTATAAAATGATACTTATATTATTTTTCTTCCCATTTAAAACTACATACATAATTTTTTATCTAAATAAGTCAGACCTCCTACCTCAAAAAAGGAGTGAACTTAAAACGCTTTCAATAATAAATAATCCTATCAAAACATGAACTAGGATTCCTTGATTATAAACGGACTCTAGCAATGATACAAGTGTTGGAATACATTTCAATAATACGCTTTCAATTCCCATAAAAAATTAATAAAATAATACATTACTCTATCTCATTCTACTACCTTCTAGCATAAGATATTGTAAAATCATATCATTTAAAACAGCGAACGTTCTTTTCTAGGTTCGCTAATAAACTTAGTAGAAAATGAATATAAAAAATGACCTCTTGCTTTTATGCAAAGGTCATTTTTTATATTCATCATTAAACTTCTAAATAGCCATTTTTATTATTTGATTGCCATTTCCAAGAGTCAGCACACATTTCTTCTAATCCGCGTGTTGCCTCCCAGCCTAATTCACGCTTTGCTTTCGATGCATCAGCAAAACATACTGCCACATCACCTGGGCGACGCTCTGTAATTTTATAAGGAACTTTCTTGCCCGAAACTTTTTCAAACGCTTCAACCATCTCTAGTACACTATAGCCCATGCCTGTGCCCAGGTTATAAGCATCTACTCCTGTTGTACTCAGTACTTTCTCAAGCGCCTTTACGTGACCATTTGCTAAGTCCACAACATGGATGTAATCACGGACTCCTGTTCCATCTTTCGTTGGATAGTCATTTCCGAATACGCTTAATTCTTTTAACTTACCTACCGCTACTTGCGTTACATATGGCATTAAGTTATTTGGGATTCCATTTGGATCTTCTCCGATACGCCCACTTTCGTGTGCACCAAATGGATTGAAATAGCGAAGTAATGCGATACTCCATTCTGCATCTGCAAATGCTACATCACGCATAATTTGCTCAATCATTAATTTCGTTTGACCATATGGATTTGTTGCACTTAATGGAAACTCCTCGGTAATCGGTGACGTTTCCGGGATACCATATACAGTTGCAGATGAACTAAAGATTATCTTCTTTACATTATGTTTCTGCATTACTTCACATAGCACTAACGTGCTTGTAATGTTGTTATGATAATATGTTAATGGAATCGCTACTGACTCCCCTACAGCTTTAAATCCTGCAAAGTGAATAACTGCTTCAATTGAATTTTCTTCAAAAATTGCGTCAAGCGCTTCGCGATTTAAAACATCTTCTTTATAAAACTTAAATTGTTTTCCTGTTATTTCTTTTACTCGATTTATAGATTCTACCGAGCTATTCGAAAGATTATCCACTACTATAACTTCGTAACCGCTATTTAGTAATTCTACACATGTATGACTACCAATATATCCTGCTCCACCTGTTACAAGTATTGCCATAATTATAGTCCTCCATATTTCATTCATTATAAACTTCTCAAAGTATATCACATATTTCTTATCCTATGTTTAACATGCGAACACAGAAACTTACATTTTATCCCATAATAATTTTATAACATATACGATTCTAATCAGGTAATAAAAAAATGCCACATAATTTTTATTATGTGGCGTTTTTTTATTAAATTACGTAACAATATACACTTAGAAAATGCGCAAGACTACCTAATAATACAAAAACATGAAAAATTTCATGATGCCCCATATATTTAAACTCTAACCATTTTGGCTTTGTTCCATAAATAAATCCACCAATTGTATAAAAAATGCCACCAAGTACTAAGAAAATAATGCCTCCTGTACTTAAATTCTCAGCTAACGGTGCAAAGAATAAAACAATTAACCAACCCATCGTAATATAAATTGCTGTCGATAACCACCTTGGACAATTAAACCAAAACATTTTAAATACAATGCCACAAATCGCAGTTGCATAGACTAAACAAAATAATAGCAAACCACTTGCTGAATTTAATGTAATTAAGCAAAAGGGTGCATATGTACCTGCAATTAATATAAAAATCATAGAATGATCTAGCTTCCTAAAGAAGTATATAACACGTTCATTGGCCACAACACTATGATATACAGCTGACGCCGTATAAAGGACCATCATTCCAATACCAAACAAAATAACAGCTGTAATTGCAGCAAATGATGGCATCTTGATAGAAACTTTCACAAGCATAGCTAATAACGCAATAAATGATAATATCGCTCCACCTAAGTGAGTAAATGCATTAACTGGTTCCCTTACATAAGTATTCATAATAACACCCCTCATATAATTACATGTAGTTTTTATAACTACATGTAATTATATACACATTTCTTTTTTAAGGTCAACATTTACAATTCATTTGTTTCGTAATACCATATTTAAAGATATATTAAACATTAAGTTCCACTAAGTTATAAAAGTGAGGGATTCTACGTGGAAAATATAAATGAATTACTTAAGACATTACATTTAGAAAAAAACATTAAACTTGAGGATATTCCAAATGTTGACTTATATGTAGACCAAGTTGTCCAACTATTTGAGAATACTTATGCAGATACAACGAGAACTGATGATGAAAAAGTATTAACAAAAACGATGATTAATAATTACGCAAAAGGGAAACTATTCATCCCTATCAAAAATAAAAAGTATTCAAAAGAGCATATGATTTTAATTAGCCTAATTTATCAATTAAAGGGAGCTCTCTCCATTAACGACATAAAAAGTTCATTAGAAACTATAAATGACTCCTTATTAAATGATGATTCATTCGAATTAAATACGTTATACAAAAATTATCTTGCTCTTACTGAAAGCAATGTCGAAAGCTTTAAACAAGACGTAAATAACCGTGTTACAGAAGTAAATGAGATTTCTTCCTTAGAAGATACAAAGCTAGAAAAATTTCTACTACTAACATCCTTCGTGACTATGAGTAATATGTATAGACGTTTAGCGGAGCAACTAGTGGATGATTTAAAAGAATCATAAATAAAAAACTATCCACCTATTAAAGTGGATAGTTTTTTATTTACTTAATTGCTTCATGAACTTTTAGTTGTTTCCCTTTAATCGTTGTAGTCTTCATGACTTTCAAGACAAGTTGTCCTTTTCCATTTAATATTTCAACGTAAGAAACATTATCTTGTATCGTAATAATACCTATATCTTCTGCTGTAACACCTTTAATTTTAGCAATTGTACCGACGAAATCTACCGCCCTAATTTTCTTTTTCTTCCCGCCATTAAAGTACAGCTTCATAATGCCTTTGTTGATATCTGCATTTTTATCTTTCTTTATAATTGGTTTAGCATGTATCTTTTCTTCAAATGCAGCTTTCTCTTTCATAACTTCTTCTTTTGAAGGTCCAATTGCCTTTGGAATTTCAAATCCAATATACTCCTCAATCTCTTCTAAAAATCTATTTTCATATGGTGTTATAAATGTAATAGCTTTTCCACTATTTCCAGCTCGTCCCGTTCTTCCAGTACGATGTACGTAGCTTTCTTTTTCAAGTGGAATATCATAATTAATAACATGTGTAATATTATCAATATCAATTCCTCTCGCAGCTACATCTGTTGCTACTAAATAACGGAATTTTCCTTTTCTAAAATCATCCATGACTTCAAAACGATCTTCTTGTACCATACCACCATGTATTTTGTCACAAGGATAGTTAGCTCGTTTTAATTGTCTATATACATGATCTACATTTTCTTGTGTACGACAGAAAATAATACAGCTATCAGGATTCTCAATCGTTGTTACATCTTTAAGTAGTGAAAGCTTCTCGTCTTCTATCACCTCAAAAAGAGTATGTTCAATTTTATCCGTCGTAATCCCAGCTGCTTTAATTTCAATATGAATTGGTGAATTCATATATGTACGAGACAATTTCTCAACATCTTCTGGAAGTGTTGCTGAAAATAACATCGTCATTCTTTTTGTAGGTAATTCATCAATAATTGCCTCTACTTGATCGATAAAGCCCATATTTAGCATCTCATCTGCTTCATCAATAACTAAATACTTCAAACACTCTAAAGAAAGGGTACCCTTCTCAATATGATCCAACACACGACCAGGAGTACCAACTACAATATGTGTCTTTTGCTTTAATTCTAATTTTTGACGTGCAAATGGAGATTTCCCATAAACTGCCGCAGCCTTAATCCTTTTGAATCGACCTATATTTGTAATATCTTCTTTTACCTGTACCGCAAGCTCTCTCGTTGGTGTTAAAACTAATGCTTGTGGTTTATTCTCTTCCCACTCCACCATTTCACAAAGTGGAATACCAAATGAAGCTGTTTTTCCACTTCCAGTCTGGGACTTCACAACAAGATCCTTCTTTTCTAATGCAACTGGAATAACCTCACCTTGTACTTCTGTTGGATGATTATATCCTAACCCAGTAAGTGCCCTTACGATTTCCGTACTTAGTTTATAATCAGAAAAACTTTTTTTACTCATATATTAACCTCATTTTATTTTCTTTTTTATCTTTTGTATACATTACTATCACCCTACTTATTATACTTGAAACCTCACATAAAAAGGTGGATCATGCCAGATTCATCTTTATATATAGAAATAAACC
>NZ_WEII01000070.1:0-22662 GCF_009183805.1 Bacillus sp. B2-WWTP-C-10-Post-4
GTACTAATGGGCGTAAAATATCCGATGGAATAAATTTTACTACTAAAGCACCTGCAACAGCTCCAACAATAGTTAACGGGATTAACTTTCCTACAATTTTAAAATCAACTTTTCCTGATCGAATGAAATACATCGCACTCGTAAACGTCCCCATTGTTGCCGCTAATTTATTCGTTGCAATTGCCGAAGCTGGCGATAGGCCAACAAACATAAGTGCAGGAAGCGAAATTAACCCTCCTCCTCCAACAACGGAATCAATAAAAGCTGCTAAAAAACCGAATGCAATTAATAAAATAATGACTTGAAAACTTAATTCTTCCATGAGCTTTACCCCTTACCCCTATTTTTTACAACATTTTAAATTATAACAAAATTACATAAGAAAAAAAGCTGTTCCATAGAGGAACAGCCTTCATATTTAATCTAAAATTTTCACAAGTGGTTCATCTTGTTTTGCTTCACGTATAATAATAGCTTCTGGGCGTTCTACAGATTTAATCGTTACTTGTACTTTCATATAATTCGGGAAGTATTCCATAACAAGCCCTGCCACATATTGTGTAAAACCAACTATTTCCGCTTTTCCATTAAACTGGACAGGAATATCAAGCTTCATTTCTCTTAATTCATCATCTCTATACATACCAGTACCAATAACAGCTGTATAGTCGCCTTGGAAATAATCGCTTAGTTTTGCCTTAAAGTTGGATACTCTTGCAAGATCTTCACGTTTATTATCTGTTTTCGCTTGCTCTGATGGGAACAAATAATATTTTTCATTAATTTGTTTCCAATCTTCAACCGTTTCACTACCTTTTTCGACATTTGCATAAGAAACAAAATTACCTGGCACGAGCGAAGACTTTGGAGCTTGGCGATAAATCGCAAATGTTATCGGAATATTTTTTGTTTCAGGTTCTTTTTGATGTATGACTTTCAAAATTTCTTGCGCCATTTTTTTCCCTTCAGCTAACATCTTTTCATCTGGGATTGCAGCTTCACGTGGGTAACCATGCTCTTCGTTAAAATATTGAACAGAATTCATCGCTAATCCAACTACCATACCAACACGTTCCTCGCCGTTATCGCCTTTTTTCACATAATAATCATGCTCTAAAATATTTGAAATATATATTGGATTTTTTTTATTTTTCACTTCTAGTGATTCGGATCCTGTTCCTAATGCAGGATTTAATCCTATATTAGGAAATTTAACTGCATCTTTTTTTAATTTTTCCTCTAGTTCCTTTTGTTCAGCATCTGTACGTTTTCTTTTAACAAGCATCTGTATAGTTTGAGTATCTAGAGCTTTTCCGCCTTTTAAAAAATTATCTTTCGTACTAAATGATTCTTTTGCAATTCGCATTAATCCTGTTTCAAATTCATCTATATCAAGGCGACTATTTAACCCTTGCACCACTAAACCACGTGCCTTTCCACCATCAAATGGAATAGTCGTCTTATAATATTCATCCGAAATAGCGTATTTTGGAACAACTGATTGTTCTTTTGCTTTCCCCGATTTCCCAGCCACTTTTTCATCTTTGTCGGCACCTGCACTACACCCACTTACAAGTAGGCCAAGGCTTAATACCGCTAATGCTATTTTTTTCATGGTAAGTTTGCACCTCTTACTTATTTAGCTCTTGTAAGAACCTCTCTTCATTCCAAACCTCAACATTATGTTTCTCCGCTTGTGCTAATTTCGAACCAGCTGCTTCACCTGCAACAACTAAATCCGTACTCTTACTAACACTTCCTGTTACTTTTCCACCTAATGCCTCAATCTTCTTCTTCGCTTCACTTCGTCCCATAACTTCTAGCTTACCTGTTAAAACAACCGTTTTTCCTGCGAAGTAAGATTCAACATTTTGTAAATCTGCAATTTTTATACCTTTGTATGTCATATTTACGCCATACTCTTTAAACTGCTGTAATAACTCTAATACATCTTCATTATCAAAATATGTCACAACAGATTGAGCCATTTTTTCGCCAATTTCATTAATTGCTTTTAGTTCTTCTTCCGTTGCTTTTACAAGCTCATCCATCGTTTCAAAGTGCTCTGCAAATGTACGTGCTGCTTTCGCTCCAACGTGGCGAATTCCAAGACCAAATAATAATCGCTCTAACGAGTTTTCTTTAGAATTTTCAATTGCTTGTATTAAGTTTGTTGCTGATTTTTCACCAAAACGTTCTAACTGTAATAATTGCTCTTTCGTCAATGCATATAAATCAGCAAATGTACGAATATAATCTGCATCAAAGAGTTGTGTAATGACACGTTCTCCAAGTCCATCAATATTCATCGCATTTCTTGAAACGAAATGGATTAATCCCTCTCGAATTTGAGCAGGACAAGTTGGATTTATACAACGAAGTGCTACTTCTTCTTCTAAACGAACAAGTTCACTCTCACATGCTGGACAATGAGTTGGCATGCGGTATTCTTCTTCCTCACCAGTACGCTTATCAAAAATAACGTTCACAACTTCAGGAATAATATCTCCAGCCTTCTTCACAACAACGTAGTCACCAATTCGAATGTCTTTTTCACGAATTAAATCTTCGTTATGTAAAGAAGCACGACGAACAATCGTACCAGCAACTCTCACTGGCTCTAGTTCTGCAGTCGGTGTTACAACCCCTGTTCGGCCAACACTTAATTCAATGCCTGTTAATCTCGTTACAACTTCTTCAGCTGGGAATTTATAAGCAATCGCCCATCTTGGACTCTTCGCTGTAGTTCCTAGACTTTCTTGAAGAGCAACATCATCTACTTTTATAACGATTCCATCAATCTCATAATCAAGATGCGGACGTTTTTCTTGCCATTCTTCTACATAAGCTATAACTTCTTCAATTGTTTCACATGTACGGCGATTTGGATTTGTCTTAAATCCGAGTTCACCTAAGAAATCCAGCGATTCACTATGTGATGAAATTGTTTTTTCTTCTACATTCGCAAGACCATACACAAACATAGATAAGTTACGCTTCGCTGCAATTTTCGGATCAAGTTGACGTATTGAACCTGCTGCTGCATTACGCGGATTCGCAAATACATCTTCTCCATTTTGCTCTTTTTCTTCATTTAGTTTAACGAATGAACGCTTCGGCATATAAGCTTCGCCTCTTGCTTCTAACGTTACTTCTTCATTTAAACGAAGTGGGATAGCTTTAATCGTTTTTAAATTTTGAGTAATATCTTCACCCGTTACACCATCACCACGTGTCGCCCCTTGAATGAAGCGTCCTTTTTCATAATGAAGCGAAACGGCAAGCCCGTCAATTTTTAATTCACATATATATCTTACATTCGCACCATCAATTCCTTGACGTACTCTTCTGTCGAAATCACGTAAATCTCCTTCGTTAAATGCATTTCCTAAACTTAACATTGGTGACTTATGTGTTACTTTTTCAAATATATCAAGAACAGTCCCCCCAACGCGAACGGAGGGAGAATCTTCACTCATAAACTCTGGGTTCTCTGCTTCTAATTTTATAAGCTCCTGCATATTACGGTCATATTCCGCATCAGAAACAGAAGGATTGTCTAATACGTGATATTGATAGTTAAATGTATTTAACAAGTCACGTAATTCTTCTATACGTTTTTTTACTATCTCTTTTGACATATCCTCATTCCTTTCCTATTGTTTCGTCACAGGTGCAAATTTTGCTAACAAACGTTTAACACCAATTGGGCTTGGGAACGCAATATCTAATTCTTTTGCATCACCTTCACCTTTTACACTTACAACTGTACCGACTCCCCATTTTTGGTGGGAAGCTTTATCTCCTACTGCCCAGCCAATTTGTTCGCCGCCTGTCGTCTTAGCTGCAGGGCGCGCGAAAGCTGAACGAGAGCGTGTTGCTGTTGTGATTGTCGTTTTGCCGCTACTTGCCGTTCTGACTTTTGTACCAAACGATGTTTCATGCTTCGGCGCTGTTTCATTTAATGATTCCACTAGTTCTGTCGGGATTTCTGTAATAAATCGAGACGCAGCGTTCATACTTGTTCTACCAAATAATGTACGCATTTGCGCGTTAGATAAATATAGCTCTTCTTCTGCACGAGTAATACCTACATAAGCAAGACGACGTTCTTCTTGCATTTCATCCTCTTCCATAAGAGAACGAGTATGAGGGAATATCCCTTCCTCTAAGCCAACAATAAAGACAACCGGGAACTCTAATCCTTTCGCCGAGTGCATCGTCATTAAAATAACTTCTTCACCAGCAGTTGGGTCTTCATCTACACGATCAATATCAGCAACAAGTGCTAAATCTGTTAAGAATGCAACAAGGCTCTTATCTTCGCTTTGAGATTCAAATGTTTGCGTAACAGATAAGAACTCGTCTAAGTTTTCTAAACGACCTTCCGCTTCTAAAGAACGTTCATTTTTCAACATATCGCGATAGCCTGTTTTTTCAATAACTTCTTCTACTAATTCTGTAACAGATAAATACTCTTGCATATTTACCCAGTTATTTAATAAATTCGCGAATTCTTTTACTGCCTTTGTAATTTTTGCACTTACTCCAACATGCTCAATCTCATCAAATACAGCAGTTAATGAAATTCCATTTTGCACACCGTAATTAATAATTTTATCGATTGAAGTCGCACCAATGCCACGCTTTGGCACATTTATAATACGTGCAAAACTAATTTCATCATCTGGATTACCGATTAAACGTAAGTACGCCAAAATATCTTTAATCTCTTTACGATCGTAGAACTTCGTACCCCCGACAATTTTATACGGAATGTTAGATTTAAGGAAAATCTCCTCGACCATACGAGACTGAGCATTCGTACGATATAGCACTGCAAAATCAGTATATTTTCGTTTCCCCATTTGAATATCGTCACGAATTTTTTTTGCAACAAAATACGCTTCGTCCTTTTCAGTTGCAGCACGATAATACGAGATTTTACTTCCAACTTGATTGTCTGTCCATAATTTCTTCGGCTTACGATTCGTATTTTTTTCAATAACAGCATTCGCTGCATTTAAAATATTTTGTGACGAACGATAGTTTTGTTCTAACAGAATTACTTGTGCATTCTCATAGTCTTTTTCGAATGACAAAATGTTAGAAATATCTGCACCACGCCAGCGATAAATAGACTGGTCAGAGTCACCCACAACGCAAAGATTTTTAAAACGCGCTGCCAAATGTTTAACAAGAAGATATTGCGCTTTATTCGTATCTTGATACTCATCAACATGAATATATTGGAACTTACGCTGATAAAACTCTAGTACTTCTGGAACACGTTCAAATAGCTGAATCGTCGTCATAATTAAATCATCAAAGTCTAATGAATTATTTTTCAAAAGACGTTTTTGATACTCTGTGTATACATCGCTCGTTAATTTTTCATATGGATCAGCCATTGTAATTTTTTTTGCATATTTATCCGCAGATAACAGTTCATTTTTCGCATTACTAATACCCGCTAAAATAGAGCGCGGCTCAAATTTCTTCGGATCAACATTGCGCTCTTTCATAATTTTTTTGACTACAGTTAGCTGATCACCTGAATCTAAGATTGTAAAGTTACGATTAATACCAATACGATCGATATCGCGTCGTAAAATACGTACACACATAGAGTGAAACGTCGAAATCCAAATATCTTCTGCTTCTGGTCCCACAAGTGTATCAATACGCTCACGCATTTCACGAGCTGCTTTATTTGTGAAGGTAATAGCTAGTACATTCCATGGTGCTACACCTTTTTCACCAAGTAAATACGCAATACGATGTGTTAACACACGTGTCTTACCACTACCTGCACCTGCCATTAATAGAAGTGGTCCATTCGTTGTTTGTACTGCTTTTTGTTGCTGTGGATTTAAACCGTTTAATAACTTATCTGTCATACTCATATACGCCTGCACCTACTCTCCTTTTACTGCTTTAACTGTTTTTAAAGCCGATTTTATATCATCATAAATAATATTTCCAACAACTACTGTATCAGCATATTGTGCCATTTCTTTCGCCTGTTCTGCATTAGAAATACCACCGCCATAATATAACTTAGCTTGTTTCAATTCTGCTTTTACATTTTTAACAAGTTCAACATCTCCATACGTACCGCTATATTCTAAATAAAATATCGGTAAACGTAATAGCTTGTCTGCTAAACGAGCATATGCAATAACGTCATCTTCTGTTACATCACATTTCGCTTCTGTAAGCTGGGCTACTTTCGCCTCTGGATTTAAAACACAATACCCTTCCATAAAAATTTCGTCCCAGTCCATAATATCCCCAAATTCTTTCAATGCCTCATGATGAACACCTGTTACCCATTCTACTTTTCGGCTATTTAAAACACTTGGGATGTAATAAAAATCAAATCCTGGTGTAATTGCTTCTACATCAGAAACCTCTAATACACAAGGAACTGCATATCTACGAATGCTAACTAGCATGTGTAATACGTTATCAATTGTAACTCCATCACTTCCGCCTACAATAACCGCATCAGTTCCAGACTCACAAATCATTTCTAAATGTTCATCGCTTAACTCCTTATTTGGATCAAGCTTAAATACATGTTTCCATCCGGAAATATCGTACATGAAAACACCCTTCCTTTTCTCTAGTTATATATATTTCTGTTCAAAATAACAGTTTATTTTCATCATTATTGTTTTAACTTCATCTTAAATATTTGTTTAAAACGGAGAATTAAGTTTGGAATTACCTCTTCCATATTTTTTAAACTAGAGGATTTAATTTTGAAGTTCCTTTTATGCATTCTTTCATTATAACAAAAAAAGTTACTTACACACACGCACATTCCAACATCTTTTTCCACGTCAAATGTTGGATTACATATCCCAAAAATCAAACGGGATACTAATAAAAGAAATAGTATTATCTATTTCAACTTTCATAAAAAGGAGTGTTTTTCTAATGAAGCAAAATATCGGGACAATAAACGCTCTAATTCGAATTACACTTGGGCTCGTCCTCTTCGGATGTAGTGCAACTAAACTTGTACGCAAGCCGTGGTGCACTTGTTCTAACATTTTTCTATGGATTGGTGCAATGAAAGTTGCAGAAGGAATTGTTCGTTTCTGCCCTGTTGTTGAAATGTGGAAATTCGGAAAATACATGAACATGGGGGCATTTAAAATGCCTAGCATGAATTTTGCTGAAAAAGGACATGCTAAAGAAGAAGTGAATCAAACTTCCACTCATGACAAGCCAGAGTCAAAAGGAAGTTATGACGCTTCTGACAAAGAGATTGAGTCAGCGATTGAAGATATAATCCTGGCAAAACCGCTTTGAATCATTTGTCACGATGTAAGATGCTCTCAAAGGGACTTAGCTGCTGCAGTGGGCGGTTAAGTCTTCTTTATTTTACCATAAAACAGAACATATATTCTCTTTTTGAACCTTAAAATGTATATAAAAGATATCAACCAATAAAATTCAGAAAATTAGATGCATACCTCTTGCTTAAAATGATATAAAAGTGATATCATTTTTATATCAGGAGGCGATCATATGAAAGAAAAACAAGTATTTTATGTAAATGGTTTTCTCGGTATTATTGGAATTTTGATTTTAGCTGCTATCGGTGTATTTTTCCTTGCACAAGAAATTTTCATAGGAGCGGCACTAACTATTATATTAGCCGCAGTTCTCGCTACAGGTATCGGTATTGTTCAACCGAATCAAGCGAAGGTTATTACGTTCTTCGGTAATTATTTAGGAACAATTCGTCAAAACGGTTTATTTTTAACGATTCCGTTCGCATTCCGTCAAACTGTATCTTTACGTGTTGAAAACTTTAACAGTAAAAAATTAAAAGTAAATGACGTTGATGGAAATCCAATTGAAATTGCAGCTGTTATCGTATATAAAGTTGTTGATTCTGCAAAAGCAATGTTTGGTGTTGAACATTATGATCGATTTGTAGAAATTCAAAGCGAAACGGCAATCCGCCATGTTGCAACAAAATATCCTTATGACAATTTCCAGGATGAAACCTGCGTTACGTTACGCGGAAATACTGAAGAAATCTCTGAAGAATTAAAACGTGAGTTAGAGGCGCGTCTTGAAATTGCTGGTGTAGAAGTATTAGAAACTCGTTTAACGCACTTAGCTTACGCAACAGAAATTGCCCATGCAATGCTACAACGCCAGCAAGCAAAAGCAGTATTAGCTGCTAGAAAAGAAATTGTTGAAGGTGCTGTGAAGATGGCGAAAGATTCCATCCATATGTTAGATGAAGAAGGCGTACTAGAACTCGATGACGAGCGTAAAGCAAATATGGTAAACAACTTATTAGTTGCCATCGTTTCAGATAAAGGTGCGCAGCCAGTTATTAATACAGGAAGCCTATACTAAGGGCTATAAGTAATTATGGCTAAAAAGAAAAGCTTTCCATTACGTATTGATCCTGAATTACACGCAGTCATCGAAAAATGGGCAAATGATGAATTTCGTAGCGTCAATGCACACATCGAGTATTTACTTCGAGAAATGGCAAAGCAAAAAGGGAAATTAAAAAAAGATAAAGATGCATAAAAAATCCCGCTGATTCCTCAGCGGGATTTTTACATATTAACTTTTCGTCATCTCATGCCCAATTGCACGATATCCTATATCACTTCGATAAAATAGACCATCACTCTCAATTTTACCGATTTCTTTATATACTTTATCTTTTGCTTCTTGTAAACTATTTGCCTTACAAGCAACAAATAATACACGGCCACCGTTCGTTACAAAGTCCCCATGTTTCATTGCTGTACCTGCATGGAAAACAATCACATCTTGCAGTGCATCTAGTCCGCTAATAATATCACCTTTTTTATATGCTTCTGGATATCCTTTAGAAGCAAGTACAACACCGATTACCGCTTCTTCTGACCATTGTAACGTTAGTTCACTTTCATCTAATACAGCGTTACATACATCAACTAAATCGTTTTCTAATCGAGGTAATACAACTTCTGTTTCAGGATCACCGAAGCGTGCATTAAATTCAATTACCTTCGGACCATCATTTGTTAAAATAAGACCTGCGTATAAAATACCTGTAAACGAACGGTTTTCTTCAATCATCGCCTTAGCAGTTGGATGCAATACGGTTTGAATCGCTTCTTGAACTGCTGATTCTGGAATTTGTGGTACTGGAGAATATGCACCCATTCCACCCGTATTTGGACCTTTATCACCATCAAAAGCTCTTTTATGATCTTGGGCGATTACCATTGGATGTACAGTTGTTCCATTCACGAATGCCATTAATGAAAATTCTTGTCCATCTAAAAACTCTTCAATAACAACCTTCTTACTTGCCGCGCCGAATTTCACATCTTGCAGCATTTCTTTCACAGCTTGTAATGCCTCTTCAAGCGTCATCGCTACCGTTACACCTTTACCAGCAGCTAGGCCGTCAGCTTTAATAACGATTGGTGCACCAACTTTTTGAATGTACTGTACTGCTTCTTCATAATCTGTAAAAGTTTCGTACGCCGCAGTTGGAATATCATACTTTTTCATAAGCTCTTTTGTAAAAGCTTTACTACCTTCAATAACAGCAGCCGCTTTATTCGGACCAAATACGCGAAGTCCCTCTTCTTTAAAACGATCAACAATTCCATTCATAAGCGGAATTTCTGGTCCAACGAAAGTTAACTCAACATTATTCTCTTTTGCAAATAAAACTAATGCATCAAAATCATTTTCATCAATATCAACTGGTGTTGCAACATCTCTCATACCTTCATTACCTGGTGCTACATATACCTTTTCTACTTTTTCAGATTGTGCAAACTTCCAAACTAAAGCATGCTCACGCCCACCGCGGCCAATTACTAAAACATTCATATTTCATCCCCCAATAATTAAATAAGTACAAACTAGAAGCTATGCTCCTAGTTTGCTTTTTCATATCAATAAAAGGTTATCTCGACCGGACTTTTTAAACATCCATATCAATAAAGGTTTAAAAAGGAGGATTAAGAGAACCGAGCAGGTCGAGGCGCATTTGCCAGGAGGACACGGAGTGTAGCTTTCCTACATGAGTACCGCACTGGCGATGCAACGACGACATGCGAAGGTTATCTTAACCGGACTTTTTAAACATCCTCTATTAGTGTTTGAAATGACGTACGCCAGTGAACACCATAGCAATCCCATAAGTATCTGCCACTTTAATAGAATCTTCATCACGGATTGATCCGCCCGGTTGAATGATTGCTGTAATTCCTGCTTTTGCTGCTTCTTCTAATGTATCTGGCATTGGGAAGAAAGCATCAGATGCAAGCGCGCTACCTTGTGCTTTTTCACCAGCTTGTGTAATTGCGATTTTTGCAGAACCTACACGGTTCATCTGTCCCGCACCGACACCAATTGTCATGTCATCTTTCGCTAAAACAATTGCGTTTGATTTCACATGTTTTACAACTTTCCAAGCTAGTTTTAAATCTTTCCATTCTTGCTCTGAAGGTTCACGTTTCGTTGGAATTGAAATTGTACTTTCATCTAATGATAACGTATCTTCCTCTTGAACGAGAAGTCCACCTTGTACAGAAGTTAGTTTTTTGCTTGCACTTGTCGCTTTTTCAATATTTATAGTTAATAAACGTAAGTTCTTCTTACTTTGTAACACTTCTAAAGCTTCTTGCGAGAACGAAGGTGCGATAACAATTTCTAAGAAAATTTCATGTAACTTTTCTGCTGTAGCTTTATCAATTTCACGATTTGCTGCAATAATACCGCCGAAGATTGATACTGGATCTGCTTCATAAGCACGATTATATGCTTCGTGAATATTAGTTCCTACTCCAACACCACATGGATTCATATGTTTTACTGCTACTACTGCTGGTTCTGTAAATTCTTTTACGATGCTAAGCGCTGCGTCTGCATCATTAATATTGTTATACGATAATTCCTTACCGTGTAATTGTTCTGCGTATGCAACAGAAGACGTTGCTGCGAATGGCGCTTTATAGAAAGTTGCTTTTTGATGTGGGTTTTCGCCATAGCGTAAGTCTTGCTTTTTCTCAAATGTCACAGTTAATGTTTCTGGAGTTTCTTCACCCATTTGCTCTGTTAAGTAGTTAGAAATTAACGCATCATACGCTGCTGTATGACGGAATACTTTCGCTGCTAGTTTACGTTTTGTTTCCTCTGCTACTTCACCGTTCTCTTTCAGTTCTGCTAACACAATATCATAATCTACTGGATCTACAATTACCGATACGAATTTATGATTTTTCGCAGCAGAGCGAATCATTGTTGGGCCACCGATATCAATATTTTCAATTGCATCAGCAAATGTTACATCAGGCTTAGCGATTGTTTCTTTAAATGGGTATAAGTTAACAACAACAAAGTCAATTGGCTCTATACCTAACTCATTCATTTGTGTTACATGTGTTTCATTATCACGAACTGCTAATAGACCACCATGAATATTTGGATGTAATGTTTTCACACGGCCATCCATAATTTCAGGGAAACCAGTTACTTCAGAAATGCCGATTACTTGTAAGCCATTTTCTTCTAGTAACTTTTTCGTACCACCTGTTGAAATAACTTCAATCCCTTGTTCTAGTAACCCTTTAACAAATTCTACTACTCCTGTTTTATCTGAAACACTTACTAATGCACGCTTTTTCATTTATCCTTCACCCCTGGTTGTATGTTAGTTAACAGTTGATTCTTTCACAGACTGAACAATTTGATTCACTGTATTTACGTATAATTTATGTTCAACTTGTTGAATTTTCTTTTGTAAGCTTTCTCTCGTATCCTCTTCAGAAACAACCACTGCTTCTTGTGCAATAATTGGCCCTGTATCCATACCTGCATCTACATAATGAATTGTTACTCCAGTTACTTTCACACCTGCTTCTAACGCTTGACCGACAGCATCTTTACCCGGAAAGCTCGGTAGTAATGATGGATGAATATTAATAATCTTCCCGCCGTATGCTTCTAGTAACGTCGGCCCGATTAAACGCATATATCCAGCTAAAATAACATAATCAATTTCATATTCTTCTAGCTTCTTTAATATCTCTTTTTCAAACGCTTCTTTTGACTCATATGCTTTCGCTGAAAAAGCAAAACACGGAATATGATGATAATTTGCCCGTCCAACAGCTCGTGCTTCTGGTTTATCACATACTAATAAACTAATTTCTGCATCCAATCTTTTTTCTTCTACCGCATTAACGAGAGATTGAAAGTTAGATCCACTTCCAGAAGCAAAAACTGCTAATCTACTCATAGTGCTGTGCCCCCATTAAAAGTAACGCCAGCTCCTTGTATAGTACGTCCAATAATACGAGCCATTTCTCCTTGCTCTTCAAGAAGACGAACAACATCTTTTGCATCTTCTTCCTTCACTGCTACTACCATACCAATACCCATGTTAAAAATATTGAACATTTCTTTCTCTTCCAGTTTTCCAACTTCTTGAAGCAAACTAAAGATCGGCTGAATTTCCCAAGATCCTAGTTCAATCTCAGCACCGATTCCTTCTGGCAACATGCGTGGAATATTTTCAATAAATCCACCACCTGTAATATGCGCCATACCGTATACTTCATGTTTCTTCAATAGTTCTAAAATAGGTTTGACATAAATTTTCGTTGGTTTTAATAATTCTTCACCAAGAGGTAGTTCTAAGCGGCCATAAATACGCTCTAAAGATAGTTCCCCATCTTCTAATAACACTTTTCGTACTAAAGAGTAACCATTGCTATGAATACCGCTAGATGCTAAGCCAATTAGCACGTGACCAGCTTCAATCTTTTCACCTGTTACAATTTTCTTTTTATCAACAATCCCAACTGTAAAACCAGCTAAATCATATTCTTCCGTAGAATACATTCCTGGCATTTCAGCTGTTTCTCCACCGATTAATGCACAACCAGCTTGGCGACAGCCCTCTGATATACCTTTAACGATGTTTTCAATTTTACTAGGTTCAGCTTTACCACAAGCAATATAATCAAGGAAGAAAAGCGGCTCTGCTCCTTGGACAACAATATCATTTACACACATTGCTACTGCATCAATACCAATTGTGTCATGTTTATCTGCCATAAAAGCGAGCATCAATTTCGTTCCCACGCCATCTGTTCCAGATACTAATACAGGTTCTTCTAATGCAAATTTTGATAGATCAAACATACCTCCAAAACCGCCTAAACCGCCTAGTACTTCTTTTCTCATAGTTGTTTGTACGTGTTTTTTCATGCGAGATACCGCTTCATATCCAGCTTCAATATCTACTCCTGCTTGCTTATATGCATTCGCCATCGTTATTTACACCTCGTCTTTTAATTTCTCCCCATCCAGGGCGGGCTATTTTAAGAAAGGATCTAGCTCCTACATCAAAAGAAGTAGAAGCTTTTCTCACTTTTCTTATTTCATGCTTTCTAAAAGCTCTTGCTCATAATCATAAAGAGCTGTTGGATAGTCCCCATTAAAGTAAGCCATGCATAGGCCGCCATATTTCCCTTCATATGGACGTCCAATTGCATCTACTAATCCATCTTCACTTAAAAATGTTAAAGAATCTGCTCCGATCATTTCACGGATTTCTTCTACTGTATGATTTGCTGCAATTAATTCTTTTCTCGTTTGAATATCAATGCCATAGAAACATGGATATTTCAGAGGTGGTGAAGCAATTCTTACGTGAACTTCTGTCGCTCCAGCCTCACGAAGCATACGAACAATTCGTTTACTTGTCGTTCCTCTTACGATAGAGTCATCAATCATAACAACTCGTTTCCCTTCAACTACACCTCTTACTGCGGAAAGCTTCATCTTAACCCCTTGCTCGCGCAGTTCTTGAGAAGGTTGAATAAACGTACGTCCAACGTAACGATTTTTAATTAATCCTAACTCATATGGAATACCTGTCGCCTCCGCGTAGCCAATCGCAGCTGAAATACTAGAGTCTGGTACACCAGTAACAACATCTGCTTCAATAGGAGCTTCTGCCGCTAAACGTTTCCCCATATTCTTACGTGCTGCATGGACGTTAACACCAGCAATATTTGAATCTGGGCGTGCAAAGTAAATGTATTCCATACTGCAAATTGCATGTTCTACATCATTTGTGAAACGATCCACGTGAATTCCTTCATCATTAATGACAAGTAATTCACCCGGTTCTACATCGCGAATGTATGTTGCACCTACTACATCAAAAGCACATGTTTCTGACGCTACAACGTAAGCATCCCCCATCTTTCCAATTGAAAGCGGACGGAACCCATTCGGATCTAATGCAACGATCATTTCATTTCCAGTTAGTAAAAGATACGCAAACGCACCTTTCACTTTATTTAAAGCCTCTTTTACACTTTCAATTAAAGAATCTTTCGTGCTACGTTTAATAAGATGTAAAAGTACTTCTGTATCTGAACTAGTTTGAAAAATACTGCCCTCTGCTTCTAATTCACGACGAAGCATTTTTGCATTAATTAAATTTCCGTTATGAGCTAACGCCATACTATGATCGGAAAAACGGAACAACAATGGTTGAACGTTAGCAACTTCACTTCCACCAGCTGTTGCATATCGTACATGTCCGATTGCTGATTTTCCATTTAATCCTTCTAGCTCACCTCTTGAAAACACTTCTGATATTAAACCTAACCCCTTGTGACCGACGATTTTTTCCCCATTATTTACGACAATGCCTGCGCCTTCTTGCCCACGGTGCTGTAAACTGTGCAATCCGTAGTATGAAACTTGTGCTGCATTTTCATGCCCCCAAATTCCGAAAACGCCACATTCTTCGTTTAACCCCTTTATTTCAGCAAGCATGGGATTGCCCCTTTCCAAGCCTTTCTCATTTCATCTACATTTGCTGTAAGTAATACTTCATTTTCTTCATTATGAATTGTTACTTCATTTGTACTTGTTACTTCTCCAACTTGGATTGCTTCTACCACTTTCTCAAACGCCTCTTTATTTTCACGTTTTACAGTTATCACGAAACGAGACTGTGATTCAGCGAATAATGCTGCTGTTGCTTCTCCATCTAATTTCACAGTAGCACCTAAGCCTTTAGCACCAATTGCACTTTCTGAAATCGCAACTGCTAAACCACCTTCAGCAACATCATGTGCAGATTGAACAAGACCAGCTTGAATTGCTTCTAATACTTGTTTTTGGCGTTTTAATTCTACATCTAAATCGATACTTGGTGATTGACCGAAAATTTTGCCGTGAATCATTTTCTGTAATTCACTTCCGCCAAACTCAGCTTTCGTCTCACCAATTACATACACTAAATCACCAGCTTGCTTAAACTCTTGTGTTGTTACATGTTTTAAGTCATGCACAAGTCCGACCATCCCAACAGTTGGTGTTGGATATACAGCTTCACCACTACGCTCGTTATACATCGATACGTTTCCGCCGATAACTGGTGTTTGTAATGTGCGACAAGCTTCACTCATACCGTCTACTGATTTCTCAATCTGCCAGAAGATTTCTGGTTTTTCTGGGTTCCCGAAGTTTAAGCAATCTGTAATTGCAAGTGGCTCTCCGCCAGAACATACGATATTACGCGCTGCCTCTGCTACTGCAATTTTACCGCCCATCTCTGGGTCTAGATAAATGTAGCGAGAGTTACAATCTGTCGTCATTGCTAATCCTTTTTCTGTACCGCGTACACGTACAACTGCAGCATCTGAACCTGGCGTAACAACTGTGCTTGTGCGAACTTGGTAATCGTATTGATCGTATACCCACTCTTTACTTGCAATTGTTGGTTGCTGTAATAAAGCGAATAACGTTTCTTTATAATTTTCTACTTTTGACGTTTCCATTTTCATTGCTTGGAATTCAGCAAAGTATGCTGCTTCTTTTGATGGCTTATGATAAATTGGTGCTTCTTCTGCTAAAGCATCTGCTGGAACTTCAGCTACCTTTTCACCTTTATGGAATAAACGAAGCATTTTATCTTCTGTTACTTTCCCCATCGTAACCGCTGCAAGACCATACTTCTCAAATAAATCTACTATTTCTTGTTCTCTACCTTTTTTCACGACAATTAACATACGCTCTTGTGATTCAGATAGCATCATTTCATATGGTGTCATTCCTGTTTCACGCTGTGGTACATCATCTAAGTACATTTCAATACCCATTCCTGCTTTACTTGCCATTTCTGCAGATGATGATGTTAAACCAGCCGCACCCATATCTTGAATTCCAACAAGTGCATCGGATTGAATTAATTCTAAACACGCTTCAATAAGAAGCTTTTCCATAAATGGATCCCCTACTTGAACCGCTGGACGTTTCGCTTCTGAGCTTTCAGATAGTTCTTCCGACGCGAATGTTGCACCGTGAATACCGTCACGACCAGTTGATGCTCCTACGTACATTACTGTGTTACCAGCACCGTGCGCTTGCCCTTTTTTAATGTCTTCGTGGTTAATCAAACCTACGCACATTGCATTTACAAGTGGATTTCCTTCATAACATGGATCAAATTGTACTTCGCCGCCAACAGTCGGAATACCGATGCAGTTACCGTATCCTGCAATTCCTGCTACTACTTCTTCGAATAAATATTTCACACGTGGTGACTGTAATTCACCGAAACGAAGTGAGTTTAATAGAGCTACCGGGCGTGCTCCCATAGAGAATACGTCACGAATAATACCACCAACACCTGTTGCAGCTCCTTGATATGGTTCAATAGCTGAAGGATGGTTATGACTTTCCATTTTAAATACAACTGCTTGATTATCACCGATATCTACAATTCCAGCACCTTCTCCAGGTCCTTGCAGAACGCGCTCACCTGTAGTTGGAAACTTACGAAGAACTGGTTTCGAATTTTTATAACTACAATGTTCAGACCACATTACAGAGAATAACCCTGTTTCTGTATAATTTGGCAGACGAC
Organism: Bacillus sp. B2-WWTP-C-10-Post-4; assembly: GCF_009183805.1. NCBI lineage: Bacteria > Bacillati > Bacillota > Bacilli > Caryophanales > Bacillaceae > Bacillus > Bacillus sp. B2-WWTP-C-10-Post-4. The sequence continues at coordinate 16,946 of NZ_WEII01000070.1, forward strand.
CTAAAATCTTTTCAACCATGGCAAACTCTTCGTCTGTTAGCCCCATTTCCGCATATATACGCTCTTCTTTAATTTGTGTTGGATTTGGTTCAAGCATTAACGACATATGTTTCCCTCCACTGTTTTAAGATAGATTGAAAGACTTTTAACCCTTCAGCACCGCCAAGTAATTCATCTACAGCACGCTCTGGATGTGGCATCATACCAAGTACATTTCCTTTTTCATTTACAATACCAGCAATATCTGAAACGCTACCGTTAGGGTTTTCTACGTAACGGAATGCGATTTGATTGTTCTCTTCTAATTGTTTAAGCGTCGCTTCATCACAATAGTAATTCCCCTCACCATGCGCGATTGGAATATTAATTACTTCATCTTTTCCATATTGTGATGTAAACATCGTTTCATTATTTTCAACACGCAACTGAACAGTGCGACACATAAATTTTAAGTTTTCGTTTCTCATTAACGCTCCTGGTAGTAATCCTGATTCAACAAGAATCTGGAATCCATTACATACACCTAAAATCGGCTTTCCTTGCTCAGCAGCTTTTTGCACTGCTTTCATTGCATTAGCAAAGCAAGAGATAGCACCGCAGCGTAAGTAGTCACCATAAGAAAATCCACCTGGTAGTAGAATTGCATCATATTCATCTAGATTCTCTGTATCGTGCCAAACGTAATCTACTTCTTCGCCAAGCTCATCTTTAATTGCATGGAACATATCGACATCACAGTTCGAACCCGGAAATACTATTACGGCAAATTTCACTGTGCGACAACCTCCTCAACTTCATAACGGAAGTCTTCCATTACAACGTTCGCTAATAGTTTTTCACACATTTCCTTTACCTTGCTATCTAAATCAGATACAGATTTATCAATTGTTAGTTCCATGTACTTTCCGATTCGAACATCTTGTACTTCTGTGAATGAAAGACTATGAAGTGCTCCTTTTACTGCTGTTCCTTGTGGATCTAATACGCTTTCTCTTAATGTTACATATACCTTAACTTTATACATGTGAAATTCCCCCTAAACGTTTTAAAATCTCTTCATAAGCATCTGTTAAATTTCCAAGATCGCGACGGAATACGTCTTTATCAAACTTTTCATTGCTCGTTTCATCCCATAAACGGCAAGTATCCGGTGAAATTTCATCCGCTAAAATGATTTCTCCTTCTTCCGTTACACCAAACTCTAATTTGAAATCTACTAATCTTACACGACAGCTTGCGAAATGATCAATCAACACTTGATTGATTTGTAGAGCCATATCTCGTAATACACTTACTTGCTCTGGTGATGCAACGTTTAATACACGAATATGATCTTCCGTTACAAGCGGATCTCCTAAATCATCATCTTTGAAGTAAAATTCTACGATTGGTTCTGCAAGTACAGTTCCCTCTTCCATTCCTAATCGTTTTGAAAGACTTCCTGCAATTACATTTCTTGTGACAACTTCTAAAGGAATAATACTCACTTTTTTAACAAGTTGTTCTGTTTCAGATAACTTCTCAACAAAATGTGTTTTAATTCCCACTTCTTGTAACTTTCTGAACAATAAAGTTGTAATTTCATTGTTCAAACGACCTTTTCCTGTAATCGTCTCTTTTTTCTCCCCATTGAAAGCAGTCGCACTATCTTTGTACTCTACCCAAACCATATCTGCTGATTCTGTACGATAAATTCTTTTTGCCTTACCTTCATACAGCAATTCTAGCTTTTGCATTTCGCAAGCCCCCTGTAGTTTGAAAAATGTGAATAATGTTTTTATAAAGAATGGCACAGAATGACTCTATTCTGTGCCATATGAAATTTTACGCTTCGTTTAATCCAAGGCGTTCAAAGATTGTATCAACGTGTTGCATATGATGCTCATAGTTGAAGCATTCATTAATTTCTTCTTGTGTTAACTTGCTTGTAATACGCTCATCAGCTTCTACAAGCTCTTTAAATTGTACTTGTGTTTCCCAAGCTTCCATCGCTTTAGGCTGTACGATATCATAAGCTTCTTCACGTACCATACCTTTGTCGATTAGTGTAAGCATTACGCGCTGAGAATAAATTAAGCCGTATGTTCTTGTCATATTGCGTTTCATATTCTCTGGGTATACAGTTAAGTTTTTAACGATATTACCAAAGCGATTTAACATGTAATTTAACGCGATTGTAGCATCTGGTAAAATTACGCGTTCTGCCGAAGAGTGAGAAATGTCACGCTCATGCCATAATGGAACATTTTCGTAAGCTGTCATCATATAACCGCGGATAACACGAGCTAAACCAGTCATATTTTCAGAACCAATTGGATTACGTTTATGTGGCATTGCAGAAGAACCTTTTTGACCTTTTGCGAAAGCTTCTTCAACTTCACGTGTTTCACTCTTTTGTAAACCACGAATCTCAACTGCCATCTTTTCGATAGATGTTGCAATTAGTGCAAGTGTTGACATGTAGTGTGCGTGACGATCACGTTGCAATGTTTGTGTTGAAATTGGTGCTGCTTCTAATCCTAAGTTTTCACAAACATATTTTTCTACGAATGGATCGATATTTGCATATGTACCAACCGCACCAGATAGTTTACCAACACGAACTGTATCAGCAGCTTGTTTGAAACGCTCTACGTTACGTTTCATTTCTTCATACCAAAGACCAAGTTTTAAACCAAATGTTGTTGGTTCTGCATGAACACCATGTGTTCTTCCCATCATGATTGTGTATTTATGCTCTTTCGCTTTGTTAGCTAAAATGCTTACAAAGTTCTCTAAGTCTTTTAATATAATTTCATTCGCTTGTTTTAAGATGTAAGATAATGCTGTATCTACTACGTCTGTAGATGTTAAACCGTAATGAACCCATTTACGTTCCTCACCTAATGCTGGCGTTTCTGATACAGCACGAGTGAATGCAACTACGTCATGACGTGTTTCTTTTTCAATTTCATAAATACGATCAATATCAAATGATGCATGCTCACGAATTTTCTTAACATCTTCTTTTGGAATATCGCCAAGCTCAGCCCATGCTTCACAAGCTAAAATCTCAACTTCTAACCATGCTTTAAATTTGTTCTCTTCCGTCCAAATTGCACCCATTTCTGGGCGTGTATAACGACTAATCATCTTTTTCCCTCCAACAGTTGTTCTTGATGGTCCCAAATATGCAAACTCTTCGCTTTTTCTAGAGCGACTTCAATATTATCATTTAAAATATTAACATGCCCCATTTTTCGCTGTGCTTTTGCTTCTTCTTTTCCATACAAGTGTAAATAGCACCCGGTTAATCTATTCACTTGTCTTAGGACCCCTTCTATATGTTCGCCTAAAATGTTTACCATGACAACTGGTTTTAACAAATTTGTTTCTCCTAGAGGTAAATTACAGATTGCTCGAATATGTTGACCAAATTGACTCGTCTCACATGCATCCTGTGTATAGTGTCCTGAATTGTGAGGTCTTGGCGCTAATTCATTAATATAAATCTCACCATTATCTGTAGCAAACATCTCTACAGCTAGTGTTCCCACAAGTTCTAATTCATCCGCAAGTACCTTTGCATAAGCAATTGCTTTTTGAGAAAGCTCTTCTGTAATGCGAGCTGGAACGATAGATTCATGTAAAATGTTATTTACATGAATATTTTCTGCTACTGGAAACACTTTTGTTTCACCACTTACACTACGAATCACAATAACTGATACTTCTTTTTCAAAAGGCACCCATTTCTCTAAAATACATTCTGCTTTATCCACAAGATTTCTTGCTTTCTCAACATCAGCTTCACTTCTTAAAACAACTTGTCCTTTCCCATCATATCCACCTGTCGTCGTTTTTAAGACGGAAGGGAATGATAACTCAGCAATTGCTTCTGTAAGCTGATCTTGATTTTGAACTAATCTATACGTTGCTACTGGTAACCCAGCCTTCTCAATCGCATTCTTTTCTGTAAAACGATTTTGCGTTGTATTTAACAACTGACTACCTTGTGGTAAGTACGCATGTTTTTCAAGCCATTGTAAACATCTATAATCAATATTCTCAAATTCATATGTGACAACATCACTTATCTCTGCTAAATGCTGAATTGCTTTTAAATCATCATATGGTGCAACAATTTCAATATCAGCAACTTGTGCACATGGTGAATGCTTTGTAGGATCTAAAACAGCAATTTTATATCCCATTTCCTTAGCTGCCAATGCCATCATTCTTCCTAGCTGGCCGCCTCCAATAATACCGATTGTTTTTCCAGGTAAAATGATTCTCGTCATACTAGCTCACTACCTTCACGCACATCTTTTTCAATCGCTTCTCGTCTCAATTCTAATGCATCATGTATATCATCATGGAATGATCCAAGTATTTGTGCGGCAAGTAATCCAGCATTCGTTGAACCAGCTTTACCAATTGCAACAGTTGCAACTGGAACACCTCCTGGCATTTGGACGATGGATAATAATGAATCTAAGCCGTTTAATGCTTTTGATTGAACTGGAACTCCAATTACAGGAAGATTTGTCTTCGCTGCAACCATTCCTGGTAAATGTGCTGCTCCACCAGCTCCAGCAATAATAACTTTCAATCCACGTTCACGAGCCGTCTCTGCATATTCAAACATATAATCCGGAGTCCGATGAGCGGATACAACTTTTTTCTCATACGGTATATTTAATTCATCTAAAATGTCACAAGCATATTTCATTGTTTCCCAGTCTGACGTGCTTCCCATTATGACTCCAACTAGTGATTTCATATTAGAATCCCCCCGATTCAAATAAAAAAAGCCTGAAATAGAACAGTTTCTCTTTTACTATGAGAGAAAGCGCTCTACTCAGGCATACGTATCCCTTGTGAATAGAAAAATACCGAGTGACTTTCCCTCATAGTCTAACGAATAACGGTCGTTAGGTAGAGACTTGCAGGCCATATCCCCGCGATTATATGAGGTCTTATATTATTGTTTCTATGGCTATATTAACAATATTTCATAAACAATGTCAATAAATAATCGAATGTTTTTTTATTAGTAGTCAATAACGTTCGTGTTTTAGTTATATTCAAAAGAAGAATTGCAACTATATGCAAGAAGAAAAGGGAATTAGAATATATATTTCTAGACATCTATTTTACGTATAATCGTTTAAATGGCACTTCAGTATGTTTTAAATCAAAATATATATACTCTTGTATTATTATAACGATTTAATTTCTAAGGATGATAACTGTTAAAGAAAGAACTATGCTATCATCCTATTTATTTTTCTCTATTGCAGTAATTTCTGTAATTATTAAATACTTATTTATAGCATCTCATTATTTAAAATATATACTTATGATAGAAATAATGTGTCCTATTTTAAGTATTACTTTAGTGGCATTAGGAAAATCAGGAACACTAAAAGTTATTGCTATTATTTTAAACAGTCTCTATTTCATTCTTTTTTCGTCTTTAGCTTTATTAAATTTATGGATTATAACATTCGGTAAATAGAAATAAACACAAAAAAACCTAAGTCAAAATGACTTAGGTTCTTGCTTGGCGACGTCCTACTCTCACAGGGACAAGGTCCCAACTACCATTGGCGCTAGAGAGCTTAACTTCCGTGTTCGGTATGGGAACGGGTGTGACCTCTCTGCCATCATCACCAAACTATTGAAGGTATATTCCTTCAAAACTAGATAACATTGCTTCATATTATATGGTTAAG
>NZ_WEII01000071.1:0-22404 GCF_009183805.1 Bacillus sp. B2-WWTP-C-10-Post-4
ATATGATGTTGTTCCGCAAAGATAATTGTGGTTTTCAGGATTTAATTACAAAAACGAAAGTAATAAGTCTTGTATAATGAAAAAAAGACCTTTTTATATATAAAAGGGTCTTTTTGATTTTATAAGTATATGGGGAATGTTTACAGTAAGGAAAAGCTAAAATGTGTTAATTCTATTTATAATAGATTGAAAATTAAGAAAATGATATAATGATTAAAAATAATATCTTTATTCCGCCATATTGGGGCTGATTAAAATTTCACTTTATATAATAAGGGGGAGATTAAAATGACTGGAGGTAGTGTAATCTTTTGGGGGATTTTAATTTTCATCGGTTTAGTTTTCGACCAGCGTAATAATAAGAAAAAAGAAGGATAAAAAGTAAACGTTTACAAATGAGATAGCAATTTTCTTGCTTGCAGATTAATCTTATAAAGGAGTATACTGAATGACGGTAAGACTTATAGAAGGGGTAATGAAAATGAAGCTTGCAGGAAAAGTTGCTATCGTAACTGGCGGTGGCATCGGTATTGGACGTAATACAGCTCTTTTGTTGGCTAAACAAGGCGCAAAAGTTATTGTGACGGACATTGATCAAGAGAGTGGACAAGCAACAGTGGAGGAAATTATGAATCTAGGCGGAGAGGCACTTTTTGTATCCTATGATATGGGAAAGCAAGGAGATTGGCAACGCGTTATTAGCATTACTTTGAATGCATTCAGTCGCATTGATATGCTTTTTCAAAATGCAGGTTTATATAAAATAGATTCTATTTTTTCTCGCCAACAAGAGAACGATTCCAATGTACTTTGTATTAATGACGTTTGGATAGAGATAAAACAATTAACGTCATCTTTTATGAAACAGCAAGAAGAAGTGGTGCTTAGTGATTTACCGATTTTCGGTATTATTAGCACAAAAGGACAATCATTTCATACAGTAGAAGCCCTAGTATAATAATAAAAACCGCCCTCAATATATGTGGACGGTTTTTTTGTATGTGTATAGTAAAGATAAATTTTTTAGCGAATACGTTGTTCAGTTTGGTTATCAAAGAAATGTGCTTTATTCATATCAAATGCTAATTTAATTTGATCACCAGGTGAAAATGTATGTCTTGCATCTACACGTGCTGCAAAATCTTGATTTCCAAGTTTCATATATAAAATGGATTCAGCACCTAATAATTCAGCGACTTCAATTTTTGTTGTGAAGGCAGTAGATTGCGAAGCTTCTAAAAATAGTAGTTCATCATGAATGTCTTCGGGGCGAATACCTAAAACAATTTCCTTATTTACATAGCCTTGTTCACGTAGCATCTTCATTTTTCCTTCAGATACTTTAATTTTTATAGTATTGTCTATAACGAAATCGGTTTCAGTCAATTTACCAAGGAAGAAATTCATCGCTGGTGAGCCGATAAATCCACCCACGAAAATGTTTTCTGGCGTTTCGTATACTTCTTTTGGAGTTCCAATTTGTTGGATTTTTCCATCCTTCATAACGACAAGACGCGAAGCCATAGTCATTGCTTCTGTTTGGTCATGTGTTACATAAATTGTTGTTGTTCCAAGGCGATGATGTAGCTTAGAAATTTCTGAGCGCATTGCAACACGGAGTTTAGCATCTAAGTTTGATAATGGTTCATCCATTAAGAAAACTTTTGCATCTCGAACGATTGCTCTACCTAACGCAACACGTTGGCGCTGTCCACCTGATAATGCTTTCGGTTTTCTATCTAAATATTGTTCAAGTCCTAAAATTTTTGCTGCATCTTTCACACGACGATCGATTTCATCTTTTGGTATTTTTCGAAGTTTTAATCCAAATGCCATATTATCATATACACTCATATGTGGATAAAGAGCGTAGTTTTGGAATACCATAGCGATATCTCGATCTTTTGGAGGAACATCATTCATTAGTTTACCATCAATTGAAAACTCGCCTTTTGAAATATCTTCAAGTCCAGCTACCATTCGTAATGTTGTAGATTTTCCGCATCCAGAAGGACCGACAAATACAATAAATTCTTTATCTTGAATGTGTAAATTAAAATCAGTTACAGCTGTTACGTTATTATCATATATTTTATAAATGTTTTCTAATTTAAGTTCTGCCATGGTATTTCCCCCTAGAAATAATTATGCAAACGTTTTCTTTGAGTTCATTATAAACGAATAGATTCAAAAAATAAATAAAAAAATAAAACGTTTTCATTTATTGGAGATTTATTAGTGGTTTTCATATGTTTTCTTAGAAAAAGAACAATAAAAATTGTAAGCGCTATTTTAAATTGAGATAGAATCTGTTATCATTCATTAATGAAAACGTTTGCGCCTTAAAAAAGAGAAAAATGAATGATGAATGAAATGGGGTAGCATAATGGAAAAACAATGGTGGAAAGAAAGTGTAGTATATCAAATTTATCCTCGTAGCTTTATGGATAGTAATGGTGATGGTATAGGAGATCTTCAAGGGATTATTTCAAAGCTAGATTACTTAAAAGAGTTAGGGATTGATGTGATTTGGTTATCACCAGTCTATGAATCTCCAAATGATGATAATGGTTATGATATAAGCGATTATTGTAAAATTATGAACGAGTTCGGAACAATGGAAGATTGGGATGAGCTATTATATGAAATGCATGAACGTAATATGAAACTTATGATGGACTTAGTTGTTAATCATACTTCGGATGAACATAATTGGTTTATTGAATCACGTAAATCAAAAGATAATAAATATAGAGATTACTATATATGGCGCCCTGGAAAAGAAGGGAAAGAACCGAACAACTGGGGAGCTGCTTTTAGTGGATCTGCATGGCAGTATGATGAAATGACGGATGAATATTATTTACATCTGTTTTCTAAAAAACAGCCAGATTTAAATTGGGATAATGAAAAGGTAAGACAAGATGTTTATGAAATGATGAAGTTTTGGTTAGAAAAAGGAATTGATGGCTTCCGTATGGATGTTATTAATTTTATTTCTAAAGAAGAGGGATTACCAGCTGTTGAAACAGAAGAAGAGGGGTATGTTTCAGGTCATAAGCATTTTATGAACGGTCCAAACATTCATAAATATTTACATGAAATGAATGAGGAAGTATTATCGCATTATGATATTATGACGGTTGGTGAAATGCCTGGTGTAACGACAGAAGAAGCGAAATTGTATACTGGAGAAGAACGAAAAGAGTTGCAAATGGTATTCCAATTTGAACATATGGATTTAGATTCAGGAGAAGGTGGAAAGTGGGATGTAAAACCATGCTCACTTCTTACTTTAAAAGAGAATTTAACAAAGTGGCAAAAAGCATTAGAGCATACCGGATGGAATAGCCTTTATTGGAATAATCATGATCAGCCTCGCGTTGTATCTCGTTTTGGTAATGATGGAATGTATCGCATTGAATCAGCAAAAATGTTAGCGACAGTTCTTCATATGATGAAAGGAACGCCATATATTTATCAAGGAGAGGAAATTGGAATGACGAACGTTCGATTCCAATCAATTGATGAATATCGAGATATTGAAACGTTAAATATGTATAAAGAAAAAGTGATAGACCATGGTGAAGATATAGAAAAAGTAATGGAATCTATTTATATAAAGGGTCGTGATAATGCTAGAACTCCGATGCAGTGGAATGATCAGAATCACGCTGGATTTACAAAAGGTGAACCTTGGATTACTGTAAATCCTAACTATAAAGAGATTAATGTGAAACAAGCAATCCAAGATGAAGGTTCAATTTTTTATTACTATAAGAAATTAATTGAACTACGCAAAAATAATGAAATAGTTGTGTATGGATCATATGATTTAATATTAGATAATGACCCTTCTATTTTTGCTTATGTAAGAACATATGGAGATGAAAAACTACTTGTCATTGCAAACTTTACTGCGGATGAAAGTGTATTTGAAATGCCTAAGGATATTAGTTATAGTGAATCAGAGTTATTTATACACAATTACGATGTAGAAATCGGATCAATAGATAACATTCCATTACGTCCGTATGAAGCGATAGTGTTCAAATTGAAATAAGAAAAAGCCTTATGCCATTTCGAACTTGGCATAAGGCTTTTTTGGATTACCATTTTAATATGGAGAATCCATATGGAGGAAGTGTAACTTGTAATACACTTGCTTCCGCTGAAAATTCTTCGTTTGTATAAATGTTAATTATTTTCTTACCAGTAACATGAAGAGGGAGTGAAACTGTAACTTCACTATTAGTAGGGTTTAAAACGAAAAAGATAGTTTCATCCTCATATGTTTTCGTATAAGAAATATAATTATGTTCATCATTTGCTTCGATGAATTGAAAAGTACCATGTCCTCCAAATGCTTTATGTTGTTTACGTAATAAAATCAATGTTTGTATATGGGTAAATAATGCATGATCTTGTTCTTTAGTATCCCAAATCATACATTTACGGCAATCAGGGTCCATGCCGCCATCCATACCAATTTCATCCCCGTAATAAATACAAGGAGAGCCGATGAAAGAAAGATGGAATACATAGAGCAATTTCAACTTATTTTTATCTCCGTTGCATGTTGTTAAAATTCTTGGAGTATCATGGCTGTCTAATAAATGAAATGCTGCTTCATTTACATTCATAGAGTAGGAATGTAGAGATTCTGTAATTTGCTTCATGAATTCACTTGCTTTAATGGAATCGTTAGCAAAGTAAGAAAGTAGAGCATTTGTAACAGGATAGCTCATGACAGCATCAAATTGATCGCCTTGTAGCCACGGAAGGGCATCGTGCCAAATTTCTCCCAAAATATATACTTCAGGATTTAGTGTCTTTATTTCAGTTCGGAATTCTCTCCAAAAGTTATGATCGACTTCATTGGCGACATCAAGGCGCCAGCCATCTATATTGAATTCTCGTACCCAATAACGTCCTACTTCAAGTAAGTATTCTTTTACATCTGGATGAGCTGTATTTAATTTAGGCATATACGGTGTAAAGGCGAAAGTATCATAATTTGGAAGTGGTTCGGTTATAATCGGAAATTCATGAATGTGGAACCACTCTTTATATGCGGACTTCTCACCATTCTCTAGTACGTCTTGAAATTTCTCGAAAAAGTATCCACTATGATTAAACACAGCATCGAGCATTACTTTTATACCGTGCTTATGACATTCTTCAACGAGCTCTTTAAAAGTTTCTTTCGTCCCAAATTGTGGGTCAATTTCCATATAGTCAATTGTGTCATATTTATGGTTTGAATGAGCTTTGAAAATAGGTGTGAAATATATTCCGGAAATGCCAAGCTTAACAAGGTAATCAAGGTTTTGAATAACACCAGAAAAATCTCCGCCGAAAAAATTAGTTGGAGTTGGATTCGCACTTCCCCAAGGAAGGGTGTTTTCTGGATTCAGCGTACTATCGCCATTAGCGAATCGCTCAGGGAAAATCTGATACCAAATGGTGTCTTTAATCCAAGATGGTGCTTTGAATACATCATCTGCATGAATAAATGGAAAACAGAAAAAGTTACCAACATCATCATTTGGAATGCTAGAAAAGAATCCTCGCTCTGCATAAATAAGAGTGTCTGTTTCAGATTTTAATTCAAACCCATAACGTAAGCGCTTAAATTTTGGTTCGATTGCAATGGACCAATAATCAAATAATGCAGTAGAACCCGTTTTTTTCATGGGTGTACTTGCTGATATCCATTTCCCGTCTTTCCATTCGTAAGGATCACCGTAAATAAGATCGGCGCTTTGAATATCATCTCTCTTAGTACGTACTCGGATGTGAATTGTTTGTTCATCATAAGCGTATGCATAATTATCTTTCGGCCTATGATAAATGGCTTCTTTAAACATATAGAAAATCCCCCTTCAATATCTCTATACATAGTATTCCCTTAAGTGTAATAATAAAGCCTGTATTGCAAACGATTGCCTTTCTCGTAGCTTTAATATTGCTTATAAGAGTAGTATTCATTTTATATAAAGTCAATGTATAAAGAGTATAATGACATAATTTTTAAATTAATATTTGCAAAATGAATAAAAGAATGTATAATGATAGACAAATAGCGCAAACGTTTTCATAGATTGAGATATTGTTTGCGCTTCAATTAAACTATCAAATGCAAACGTTTTCAGTTACTGAGGTACATAGACAATTTAGGGAGGTTTTTGGGATGAAGAAAGCATTATCATTATTAACGGTTTCAGCATTATCTATTGGTATGTTATCTGCATGTGGACCGAAAGATTCAGGGAAAAAAGAGGAAAGTAAAGCGAAAAAAGACTATGATCTTCTTGTTTGGGAAGATGATAAAAAAGGTGTTGGTTTAGAACCAGCAGTGAAAAGCTTTGAGGAAAAATATAAAGTAAAAGTAAAAGTTGTTGAAATGCAAATGACAGATCAAGTGAAGAAGTTACGCCTTGATGGGCCAGCGGGGACTGGACCAGATGTTGTAACATTGCCACACGATCAAATCGGAAATGCAGTAACAGAAGGTTTACTTTCTGAAGTGAAAGCAGATGATGCTGTAAAGAGTAAATTTACTAATTCATCAATAGAAGCACAGACATATAACGGAAAATTATATGGTTTACCAAAAGCAATTGAGACACCAGTCTTTATTTACAATAAAAAACTAATGCCAAAAGCGCCAGAAACGATGGACGAGCTGTTTAACTTCTCAAAAGAATTTACGAAAGATGGCAAGTACGGATTTTTAGCATTAGGAGATAACTTCTACTTTGCTAATGCATTCATGGCAGGTATGGGCGGTTATGTATTTGGTGAAAAAGATGGAAAGCCAAATGCAAGTGATGTTGGATTAAATAATAGTGGAGCAGTACAAGGTGCTGAATATCTTCAAAAATGGTACAAGGAAAAATTATTCCCAAAAGGTATTATCGGTGAATCAGGTGGGCCTGCTGCTGATGGACTATTCAATGAAGGAAAAGCAGCTTCTATCATGAATGGCCCATGGGCGTTCCAAGCAATGGAAAAGAACGGGATTGATTATGGCGTTGCTCCAATGCCGAAATTACCAAATGGTCAACCAATGAAAACGTTTGTTGGGGTTAAAGGATGGCATGTAACAAGTTTCTCTAAACAAAATGATTTAGCTACAAAATTCACTGAGTGGGTAACAAATGAAGAAAACGCAAAAATTCGATTTGAGAAAACAAAAGAAATTCCTCCAGTAAAATCAGTAATGGAAGATCCAATTATTAAAGATAACGAAGCTGCAAAAGCAGTTGCAACGCAATCTGAAAATGGAATTCCAATGCCAAACATTCCAGAAATGCAAGAAGTTTGGAAACCAGCTGGAGATGCGCTTCAATTAGTTGTTACAGATAAAGAGGCACCAAAAGCGGCGCTTGATAGTGCAGTGAAACAAATTAAAGGTAATATTGAGGCAAATCATAACAAGAAAAAATAAGGTGAAATTCGTGCCTCTAATATGAGAGGCACGAATTCTCTCCCTTCCATGTAGGAAGAAAAAAGGGGGAAGGAACATGCAAACATCTATGGAACCAGCAAATGGGTTAAACCGTTCAAAGCATAGGAAAATGGCAACCATGTTATCAATCATTCCAGGCGTGGGCCAAATGTATAATAAACAATTTGTAAAAGGTCTTATTTTTCTAGTATTAACAGGTTCTTTTATTGTAGCCTTTGCTGATTTATTAAATATGGGATTATGGGGTATTGTAACGCTTGGTACAGAAGTTCCACGTGACCATTCTGTCTTTCTATTAGTAGAAGGAATCTTGGCCCTTATCGTTATCGCTTTTGGGCTAGGCATATATGCATTTAACTTATATGATGCATACCAAAATGGAAAGAAACGTGATAGCGGAACAGCATTAAATTCTGTAAAAGAGCAATATCGTAATTTGTTAGATCAAGGTTTTCCTTATTTAATGGTTTCACCAGGTTTTCTACTACTTATCTTTGTTGTCGTATTTCCAATCATCTTCGTAATTTTAATTGGATTTACAAACTATGATTTATATCATTCTCCTCCAGCTAAATTAGTAGATTGGGTGGGCTTTAAAAACTTTATTGATATTTTCACTTTACCGATGTGGAGAGAGACATTTGTAAGTGTATTCTCTTGGACTGTCATTTGGACATTCGTTGCAACAACATTACAAGTTGCACTTGGTATTTTCTTAGCGATTATCGTAAATCAGCCTGGTATTAAAGGAAAGGCGATTATTCGAACAATCTTCATTTTACCGTGGGCGGTTCCAGCATTCGTATCTATTCTTGTTTTCTCTGGTATGTTTAATGAAACATTCGGAGCGATTAACAATCAAGTATTAGCTTTATTCGGAATTGAAAAGATTGCTTGGATGACAGATCCATTTTGGGCGAAGATTGCTTTAATTATGATTCAAACGTGGCTTGGGTTCCCGTTTATCTTTGCGATGACAACAGGTATACTGCAATCGATTCCGGGAGAATTATATGAAGCGGCTACAGTAGATGGAGCGACAGCTTGGCAACAGTTTCGTAAAATTACATTGCCACTTGTGTTATATGCAACAGCACCAATATTAATTACGCAATATACGTTTAACTTTAATAACTTTAGTATCATCTATCTATTTAATGGTGGAGGTCCTGCTGTAGCTGGACAAGACGCAGGTGGAACGGATATTTTAATTTCATGGATTTATAAGTTAACGATGACTTCAGCGCAGTACGGAAAAGCAGCAGCTCTTACAATGATATTATCGTTAATTGTTATTACAGTTGCGTTATGGCAATTTAAGAGAACAAAATCATTCCAAGAAGAGGATATGATGTAAATGAATATTAAAAGACAGAAGATGTTACGTCTCTCATTAAGTTATTTAGTTATTTTCGTAATGTGTGCCATCATTTTCTATCCGTTATTATGGATTATTGGCTCATCGTTTAATCCAGGTGATAGTTTATCTGGATCAAGTATTATTCCACAAAATGCAACGTTAGATCATTATCGTAAGTTATTAGATCTAGAGAATAGTAATTACTTACTATGGTATAAAAACACATTAAAAGTAAGTGTTTTAACGATGATTTTCTCAGTGTTAGCAATTAGTTTTACCGCTTATGCATTTTCGAGATATCGTTTTGTTGGAAGAAAAAATGGTTTATTAACATTTTTAATTCTGCAAATGATTCCAAACTTTGCAGCGTTAATTGCTTTATACGTATTAGCTCAATTAACAGGATTAATTGATACACACCTTGCATTAATTTTAATTTATGTAGGCGGGGCTATTCCGATGAATACATGGCTTATGAAAGGGTATTTTGATACGATTCCGAAAGAACTGGATGAATCAGCTCGAATGGATGGAGCAGGACATTTTCGTATTTTTTGGCAAATCATTATGCCACTTGCAAAGCCAATCGTAGCGGTTGTAGCGTTATTTACTTTCATTGGTCCATTTACAGATTTCATTTTAGCGAGTATTATTTTGCGAACACCAGAAAATTATACTTTAGCAGTTGGATTATATGAAATGGTTGCGAAGAAATTCGGTAATGAATTTACAACGTTTGCAGCGGGTTCTGTGTTAATTGCGATCCCAATTTCAATTTTATTCCTATCACTACAAAAATACTTTATTTCTGGTTTAACAGCTGGAGGTACAAAAGGATGAAAAATGGGACATTACGTCCCATTTTTCTTTTCATCTCCCTATAAATAAGTTTATAGGGAGATGAAAAGAGATTTGACATCACATGTGAAAAGAAGTGAAATAAATAGTATATTATAGTATAGGAAAAAATAGCTATATCCCTTACAATACATGAAGAGGGAGAATAGGATTAGTTTTGCAAGATATAAGAAATGAAAGTTTATGACTTGCAATGAGTGCGAGATAAAATATATGAAAAATGGCAGAGAAATGAGAGGAGGGGGATTTTTATGACAGTTACAATTAAAGATGTGGCGAAGCAAGCGAATGTTGCACCATCAACAGTTTCTCGTGTAATTGCTGATAATCCAAGTATAAGTGAAAAGACAAAGCGCCGTGTTAGGAAAGTGATGAGTGAATTAGGGTATCATCCCAATTTAAATGCGAGAAATCTTGCGAACCAAACGACGAAAACACTTGGTCTTGTTATGCCAAGTTCTGCAAGTAAAGCTTTTCAAAATCCATTTTTCCCAGAAGTTATAAGAGGGATTAGTTCATTTGCACACGTAGAAGGTTATGCGCTTTACATGTCGACAGGTGAAACGGAAGAAGAAATTTTTAATGGTGTCGTAAAGATGGTACAGGGACGCCAAATTGGTGGCATTATTCTTTTATATTCAAGGGAGAATGATCGGATTATTCAATATTTACATGAACAAAATTTCCCGTTTGTTTTAATAGGAAAACCATATGATCGAAAAGATGAAATTACATATGTAGATAATGACAATTATACAGCTGCAAGAGAAGTGGCAGAATATTTAATTTCATTAGGGCATAAGCAAATCGCGTTCATTGGTGGTGGATCAGATTTACTTGTAACGAGAGATCGTTTAGCTGGTATGAGTGATGCCTTGAAATTAGCAGACATTGTATTACCAAAAGAATATATTTTACATTTTGATTTTTCGAGGGAAAGTGGTCAACAAGCTGTTGAGGAATTAATGGGACTGCAGCAACCGCCAACGGCAATTATGGCAACGGATGACTTAATTGGACTTGGTGTGTTAAGTGCTCTTTCTAAAAAAGGATTCGTTGTACCGAAAGATGTTTCTATTGTAAGCTTTAATAATGCTTTATTATCAGAAATTGCGAGCCCTCCACTTTCGACAGTTGATGTGAATATTTATCAGCTAGGATATGAGGCAGCAAAAGCTTTAGTTGATAAAGTAGAGAATGCAGAATCCACTGCAAAGTGTATCATTATTCCTCATAAATTACTAAAACGTCAAACTTGTGATCATTATGCATAAAAAAGCTAAGAGTTTAACTCTTAGCTTTTTTCATTAGAAAGGCTTCTAATCGGTCGCAGCCTTCTTTTAAAGTTTCGATACTATACGCATAGGACAAGCGAAGGTAGCCTTCACCGTATTCAGAGAATGCTGTTCCAGGAACTACAGCTAGTCCCGCTTCTTTGACAAGATCAAGTGCAAAATCAAATGATGAAGATGTCAAATGACCAACATATGGGAATAAGTAAAATGCACCTGTTGGCTTTTCAACTGTTAATCCCATTTGAGTGAGTCTATTATATACGTAATCACGGCGTTTTTTATATTGGTGGCGCATCATTTTTGGTGCGTCTTTAGCTGCTGTTAATGCTTCAATTGCAGCGTATTGAGCGATTGAAGTAGCACACGTTACATTGTATTGATGAACTTTTAATATGTGTCCTGCTAAATAACTTGGTGCAAATAAAAGTCCAACACGCCAGCCAGTCATAGAATGTGATTTAGATAAACCGTTAATGACAATTGTTTTTTCACGCATTTCTGGGAAATGAGCGATAGATGTATGCTTTTGTTCATATACAAGCTCGCTATAAATTTCATCTGAAAGGACGAAAATATTTTTATCTTTTAAAACATCTACAATATCTTTTAGCTCTTCTGTTGATAAAGTTACACCGGTTGGGTTAGAAGGATACGGTAGTACGATACATCTTGTTTTTTCTGTAATAGCATTTTTAAGCGCTTCAGCTGTTAAACGAAATCCAGTTTCACGAACATCTACAAAAATAGGCGTTGCACCGCATAATCGAATAATAGGTTCGTAGCCTGGATAAATAGGAGCAGGTAAAATTACTTCTGTTCCTGGCTCTAAAATCGTTCGGAATGCAACATCAATTGCTTCGCTAGCACCGATTGTAACGATGGTTTCGTTTTCAGGTGAGTAATGTAAATCGTAGTTATCTTTTACGAAGTTACAAGCTGCCTTACGTAATTCTAGTAAACCAGCGTTATGTGTATAGCTTGTATAGTTTTCTGTAATAGCCCGTTTTGCCGCTTCTTTCACGAGAGAAGGTGTAGGGAAATCGGGTTGTCCAATTGTTAAAGAAATCAAATTACCATAGTTTTGAATCATGTTAGAGAATTGACGGATTCCAGAAATTTGGATATCCTTCACTCTAGGGTTAATGAATTGTTCCATTGTATCTCCCTTTCTTCCGTTTGAAAATTAAGTTCATTTTATCATATTTTCTATGATTACGCTTTGTATATGTTATTTAGAAAGAGAGAGAAAAGAGAAAAAAAGCCGCTATAAGCGACTTTTTAATATCCGTATTCCCAATCTATTTCATCTTCATTCCAGAGTACAGAGGATACCTTGCCAAGGTGAACAACTGATTCGTTCACAGCACATGTGCAGTTTTCTTCTCCCGCTTTATGCTGTAACTCTTCATATACTGATTTTTCAACATTTTCTAGAACAACCAAATTTTCTTCTTTTAAAACAAGCGTAGTACCCGCCATATTTATCTTCCTCCTACTAAAGTAATGATCACTTATTTGTAAACATAGATAGTATGGATTATATGCTGTATTTTGCTATAGTTGTCCGTCTAAAAAAGTATTTTTATATTTTCTTTGTAATCCGTATTCATTGTATACTGCACGAAGGAAATTTGGTACAGGGTTTACAATCATTTCGAAAATCTGTAACAATTATTATGAGTTGTTAACAAAGAATTAACAAATACGTTAAGAAAAATCAAAATTTTAAAACAAATACACCTATAAAATGATATAATCATATCAAAATACATATAGGGGATGAGAGGTTATGGAGCTTATCCGTGATTTATTGATTCAAATTGCCATCATAATTTTGCCACTATTTTTATATGAAGCGATTCGTTTAAATCGCTATCAAGAAATGCCTCCGAAGCCAAATCGTTACTTTATTATGTTTTTATCTAGCGTTACGCTCGTTCTCTCCATGACATACTCTATTTGTTTTGGCAATGTGTGTGGGTATAACTTTCACCCCATTCCAATTGTCAGTGGTTTTTTATATGGTGGGATTGTTGGTTTAATCCCAGCGGTTATTTTTGTTGCATATGAATGGTTACTAAAGGGAATGAGCTTTCTTCCAGTTTTAGAAGTAATATTTTTATTGATAGTTCCGCTATTTTTATCAAAGAAATGGTCTCTTTTTTCAAGGGATAAGAAATTAATTTTAGCATTTATGATTTCATCATTTTATGTGCTTGTTTCTTTAGTATTAGGCATGATTAATGTTCTTTTGGAAACAGGATTTACACCGTATATTTCGCAAATATATAGCGGATTTATATTTGCCTCGCTTATCATGGTCATGACAATGGTATTCCAGGTGTATTTAACTGAATATTTAAATGAGAATGCATTGCTACGTACAGAGATGCAAAAATCAGAAAAGCTTAATATTGTAAGTGAGTTAGCAGCAAGTGTGGCACATGAAGTTCGAAATCCACTAACTGTTGTTCGTGGATTTATCCAATTGCTAGAAAGTACGGAAGATGTGAAGAATAAGGATTATATGCGTCTCGTATTAGCTGAATTGGATCGGGCGGAACAAATTATTTCAGATTACTTAAATTTAGCAAGGCCGCAAATTGAGAAAAAAGAACACATTTGTTTATCAGCCCAATTAATAGAAATGACCACTCTTATGTCGTCATTTGCAGCGATGCAAGGTGTATATTTACAAGTTGAAATTTCAGAAAGTCTTTATACGATTGGTGATAAGACAAAATTGAAGCAAGCTATTATGAATGTTGTTAAAAATGGTATTGAAGCAATTCAAGGAAATAAAGGATATTTAAAAGTAACAGCTATTCAAAAAGATGAAACAATCATAATAAGAGTTAAAGATAGTGGTGTTGGTATGACGAAAGAACAGTTAGCAAGGCTTGGGCAACCATATTATTCTTTAAAAGAAAAAGGGACAGGATTAGGACTTATGGTAACATTTAGTATTTTACAAGCGCATAATGGTACATTGGAATATAAGAGTGAAAGTGGAAAAGGCACTGAAGCAATTATTATATTACCAGCTGTACAAAATAAGGAATAAAAGTTACCGATGAAAGGTAACTTTTTATTTTATATTGTTTATTCATTTGTTTTTTCTTGTTTTGCTCGGCTAAATAAACTTTTAAATGATTGAAAGAAGCTTTGCTCTTTTGAGGCAGCAACCATTCTTTTTGTTTCTTGAATTTCTCGAATAACTTGCATAAGCTGTGCATCACGGTTACTGTCTTTGTTATAAATTTGACTAACAAGTTTATTCATTTTTTCTTCCTGTTTGGATTCTCGTTTATACATATGATTCATTAATAAGTCCATCTTTTCTTTTTGCAGTGCATCTGTTTGAGCGGCGTGATCGACTAACTCTTGAAGCATTTTTTCTTGAGAGCCTTCTTTTACATAAACTTGTTGCATCAATTCGTCTAGTTTCTCATCCTTTAAACGATTTTGTGTAATTAGAGTAGAATTTTGATGAATAATTGCTTCATTTAATTGAGCTAGCATTTCAAGTTTTAACATGAACTCCTCAAAGTTACGCCCATCTTCTTTTTCTTTCGTTTGTATCTCTTGCTTATCTTGTATAACTGGTACAGGTGGGGCCTCTTTTTCTTTTAAAATAATCGGTATCGTTTCTGAAATATCTTCTTGTAATGTAGCAGCTCTTTCGTGTATAGATTTCAATAATTTTAAATCATCAAGTTTATAAATACGAGCATCAGCTGTTTTGGAAATCATATAACCATGTTCCTCTAACAGTTGACTATATTTGCGAACTATATGTTTTGGGATGCCTGTTTTATTCGTGACATCTTTCGTTTTATAGGTAGCTTCCATCATATTTCCTCCCCAAAAAGTATCGTATATATCATTTCAATCTTTTATGAGGACTTCCTTTGAAAAAGAATGTCGGAAGGCTATTAGTTTTCTACAGCATTAGTGAAAAAATGAAAATTTTTGGCGGAATGGCAAGGAATAACTAAAATAATGTCTGAAAACATATACAGGAGAAGTTTGTTATAATAACGGAGGAAAAGAAACTGGTAGAAACATGGAGGTATACATGAAGCAATTAAAAGGTATTATCATTTCAATTATCGCAATTCTGTCTATTTTAGTAGCAGTTTATGAAGTACTTGTGCCAGAGGAAACAAGTGTAAAGAAAACGAATACGTATGATCAAGTGTTAGAATTTCCGAAAGAACGTTATCCAGAGACAGGAAAACATATTACGGATGCTATAAAAGAAGGGCATTCAGAAGTTTGTACAATCGATCGTGGTGGTGCTGCAGATAGAAGGAAATTGTCGTTAGCGCCATATCCATCAAAAAAAGGGTATGATCGTGATGAATGGCCAATGGCGATGTGCAAGGAAGGCGGAAAAGGAGCACATATTGAATATATAAGTCCGGCGGATAACCGTGGAGCAGGCTCTTGGGTAGGGAATAAGTTAGATAAATACCCAGATGGTACGCGAGTAAAATTTGAAGTGAAGTAGTAGTTGTATATTTCATAATGAAGGAGAAGGGGAACTATGGAGTTAACGATTTCTTATTCGCAATTAATGTTGATGAACTATGACGGTGAGCAGCCTTATGTAGATTGGACTGATGAAGATTTTGAAAGAGGTTATGCTAAGGCAGATGGAACTGTTATTTTTGAAGCACTTTCTGATTATACTTGTGAAGTGAAAGTGACCCCAGGGAAACATATTGAAAAAGAAGAAGTAGTTAGAACGATTACGGTTCCTTTTACAGTTGAAAATGAAAGTATCGTTATAACGAGTATTCTTTCTAATAAATTTCAAATACCTATTCCAAATGGTGAGTATACAGTTGTATTACAAGCAATTCCTCTTGAAGAGCCAACGGATGATGAATTATATAAAATACAATATGAATTCTTTTTTGAAAGTAAAGAATAAAAAATGGGTTATCCTGAGAAAAGGATAACCCATTTTTGTTATGCGTTTGTTTTTAAAAGGGAACGAGCATCTTTCGCTGCTTGCACCATATGTTCTAAAGCTGGAATAACTTCTTCTGTTCTTCTCGTTTTTAAACCACAATCGGGATTAATCCAGAAATATTTAGGATCACATACTTCTAAAGATTGTTCTACGATTTTATACATTTCATCTTTACTCGGTACACGTGGGCTATGAATATCATATACACCTAGGCCAATGCCTTTTTCATATGTTGTATGTTTTAATGTATCAATAAATTCTCCGTGACTTCTTGATGTTTCGATAGAAATTACATCTGCATCTAATGCGCGAATCGCGTCAACAATATCTTCGAAGTTACTGTAACACATATGAGTATGAATTTGTGTTTCATTTGCTACAGAAGAAGTTGCTAAAAGGAAGGATTGTACTGCCCATGTAATATAAGCATCCCAATCTTTTTCTTTTAGTGGCATTCCTTCACGAAGTGCGGGCTCATCGACTTGGATTACTCTAATTCCGGAAGATTCAAGTAGTTCAATTTCGTGACGAAGAGCTAGTGCAATTTGATACGAAACTTCTTTTCTTGGAATATCATTTCGAACGAAGGACCAATTTAAAATTGTAACAGGTCCGGTTAACATTCCTTTTACAACTTTTTCCGTTAAGCTTTGTGCATAAACTGTTTCCTTAATAGTCATGCCGTTAATAAAGGCTACATCACCATAAATAACAGGTGGTTTTACGCAGCGGGAACCGTAAGATTGTACCCAACCGTTTTTAGTGAATGAGAAACCAGCAAGGCGCTCACCAAAATATTCAACCATGTCAGTTCTTTCAAATTCACCATGTACAAGTACATCAAGCCCAATTTCTTCTTGGTAACGAATCCATTTTTCTGTCTCTTTTTCAATAAATTGTTCATATTGTTCATTTGAAATAACACCGTTACGCCATTCTTTTCGCGTTTGACGAACTTCAGTTGTTTGCGGGAAGCTACCAATAGTCGTTGTTGGTAATAGCGGTAACTCCAGGGCAACTTGTTGTAATTCGTATCGTTTTTCAAATGGAAGAGGACGTGAAAAATCTTCTTCTTTTAGTGCTGTTCGTGCTGCTTTGACATCTTCTCGGTTACGTGCAGCAGATGAACGAATTGTATGATGTACGTTTCGATATGTTTCCAGCTCATTACTAATGCTTTCTGTACCTTGAGTGAGAGCGGAATGAATAAGAACTAACTCTTCTAATTTTTGATTTGCAAATGCTAACGCATCAAACAGCTCAGTCGATAAGTGAGTTTCTTCTGTTTTATCGATTGGTGTATGCAATAAGCTACAAGAAGGCTGAACGATGATATCTTTCGTTTGGACTTGTTTTTGTAACGTTGTAAATAACGTAAGTACTTCATCAAGGTCAGCTCTCCAAATGTTACGGCCGTCTATACAACCGACAGCTAAAGTTTTATCAGCTGGGAACCCATATTTTGAAATAGCATTTAAATTGCCTTCTTTACCATGAATGAAATCTAATCCAATACCGGATACCGGGAATGTAATAATTTCTTCATAGTTTTCTTCTACGCTATCAAAATATGTTTGTAAAAGAAGAGTCGCATTTGGAACTTCTTTACGAATAGCTTCATAAATTTCTTTTGCTTGTTGAACTTCTTCTTTCGTTAAAGAAGCGAAAATCGGTTCATCAACTTGAATGGCTTGTGCCCCAGCTGCATGTAGTTCTGAAAGCAGTTGTACGTAAGGTACAACTAACTGTTTTAAAATGGTAGAAAATTGTTCTTGTGTATAGCCTTTAGCTAATTTTAAGAAAGTATATGGTCCTAAAATAACAGGCTTTCCATCTACTCCTAATTCTTGTTTTGCCTCTTCGTATAAGCGAAGTGGACGATTATCTTTTAAAGAGATTTGTAATCCCTCTTCATATTCAGGAACGATATAGTGATAGTTTGTGTTAAACCATTTTGTCATTTCGGAAGCTACGTGATCTTTAGAGCCACGCGCCATTGCGAAATATACATCAAGGTAAGATGTAAACTCAGAAAAACGTGATGGAATAAATCCTAGCATATAGGCAGTATCCAAAACGTGATCATAATATGTAAAGTCGCCAATTGGAATGAGTTCAATCCCTTTTTCTTGCTGTACTTTTACGTGTTGAAGGCGAATTTCTTTCATTGTTGTTAAAAATTGTTCTTCATCGATTTTATTGGACCAAAATGCTTCCAATGTTTTTTTCCACTCTCGTTGTAGTCCGATACGTGGATAACCTAAGTTACTTGTTTGAATTGCCATTTTAAATTCCTCCCTAATTGAAAGTAAGCATTTCCGTTTACTAGGAAATACCTATAACAAAAAGTACAAAGACATAGAAAATAAGCCTTCCTTTTTGTTTTAACACCTCATCATCATCCGTGAATCTATCAGTGTTGTTAAAACAGGCAGGTCTCCTGACTTATGCTTCATATAATTTCTTTCACCTTCCCGTTTTCACAGTGGTACTAAAAAGAAATCTCAGCATTTACAGTGGCGGGACCGTGTTGGAGTTTCACCAAGCTTCCCTTTTAAACACGAAACGAAACTTTCGTGTACCTATTTTCCTTTTGAAAGGAATTTAACAAGCGATATGATATTGAAACAAATTCTAACACAATTTTTGGAATTTTGTCTACTGTTTTGAAATAAGAAAATTCTAAAGTTTTTATTTCTTATTATTCTGAATTTTTATTTTGAATTAATTAATAATAGTACTGTATAAAAAGAGAAATTGAGCTATGAAAGAAGTAGGGATGTCTTCTTTCATAGCTCAATTTTCATCTATAGCAACTTCTGAAAGTCGGCCTGCTATAGCATCTTTAAGGAGGGTGTTTAACCATTGTAATTCAACTGTAATATGCTCAATTACACTTTGCAAAATATATAGTTGTGCACGTGGAACCTTTCCTTTATTACAATCATATATCGTTTGCATAGTATGTAAATATTGAAGAGTATCGTTTTTCTTTTTTTCTAAAATAGGAACTAATTCGTGATCATTGCTAAAGTGAGCGAAAGATAATGCTGAATAAATAGGTTTATATATTTGGTTTTTGGCTTCAAATTGTTTTAATAGTAAAGTATGGAATAGTTTTTTGCCTTCTTCTGTTATATGAAAAATCGTTTTGTCCGGTCGATTTGTGTCTCTAATTACATTTGTAATATGAATTGCACCTTGCTTTTCTAATTGCTCGAAGGCGTAATAAAGTGATCCTTTAGCATATTTAATGTAACAATCCATTTGTCGTTCTTTCATAATATGCTGCACTTCATATGGATGTTTATCTCCTTCGAGTAGCAAGCCGAGAATGACTAATTTCATGCTCATGCTGTCTCAACTCCTGTATACAAAAACTTTATCCCGCATTAACGGGCAGTAAGACCCCACCCAAAAATTCAGTGGAAGCAAAGAAGTTAGGTGGGGATTAACTGCCCGTAAAAACCAGATTGGTGAGGGCTAATAATCAGTGGGAGATGAACACCCCCCACTGATTAAAGTTTCACTTTATACATATTATAAACGGCATATCCTTTTTCATAAAGGAATATGCCGCTTCTTTTTTATATTAACTAACTTGCTTTTGTTTTTCTTTCTTTTTAGGGCCAGTAAAGAGGCGTTCATTTCCCATAAGTAAAATACAAATAATACTTAGTACAGCCGGGATAAGTGCCCAGAAGAATGTATTCGCAATAGATGTAGCGAGAGCTTCTTTAATACCCGCTAATATTTCAGCAGGAATTTTTGCGGTAGCGCCTGGTGATAATAAGAAACTTGTGTCTCCGCCTTTTGGAGCTAATTTTGCTAGTTCAGGGGGGAATACAGAGTTTAGTTTATCTGTAAAAATATGATTTTGAATTGTACCGAAAATCGTTACACCAAGAGTCATACCGAGTGATCGGAAGAATGAGTTTGTTGATGTCGCCGAACCACGGTCTCGCATTTCCAACTTGTGAATAGAAGACATACTTAATACTGAGAATGAGAAACCGACACCAAGCCCAGCGAGAATCATAAATAGTGTTACGAGTAAACGAGGTGTGTCCATTGTTAAAGTACTTAATAAATAAATACCAAGAACGAAGAAGACACCAGATACCATCATAATGTTACGATAGCTTGTTCGAGACGCTAATTGTCCTCCTGTTTGACTTCCAATTACAGAACCAACCATCATTGGTGTTAAAATTAATCCAGCATTAGAGGCGGAACCTCCAAGAACGCCTTGAATGAAGATTGGAATATAAACTGTACAGATAATAAAAGCGGCACCATAGAAAAAGGCAACTCCTTGACTAGCTGCGAATAAAGGTTTTTTAAATAGATGGAACGAAATAATAGGCTCGGTTGCTTTTCGTTCTACAAAGAAGAAAATAATAAGCGTAATAACTACTGTTGTAAATAAGCCAATAATTACAGTAGAATTCCAGGCATATTCTTTACCACCAAGTTCTAATGCGAACATTAAGCAAACGATACTTATGACAAGTGTAATAGCACCAGCCCAATCAATTTTTTGTTTTCTAAATTCTAGAGACTCACTGTAGTATTTAGTAATGAAGAAAAAGGAGATAAGTCCTAATGGAATATTAATATAGAAGACCCAATGCCAACTTATATAGTCTGTAATATAAGCACCTAATAAAGGACCGAATACACTAGATGTCCCGAAAACAGCACCGAATAGTCCTGTCATCTTTCCGCGTTTTTCTGGTGGGAAGATATCGTACATAATTGTGAAGGCGATAGGCATAAGGGCACCACCACCGATACCTTGAATAGCTCTATAAATACTTAATTGCTCAATACTTGAAGCTGTTCCGCAGAGCGCAGAACCGAATAAGAAAAGAATGAGGCCACCAATATAAAAACGTTTCCGTCCGTACATATCAGAAAGTTTCCCGAAGATAGGCATCCCTGCCATTGTTGCTACCATATAAGCTGATGTGACCCAAACAAACTTATCAAATCCTCCTAGGTCTCCAACGATTGTTGCCATTGCGGTTGCAACGATTGTATTATCCATTGCGGCCATTAATATACCAAGCAGTAAACCAGCAACAACAAATTTTGTCTTGTTGGCGTCTTTTTTTAATGGTTGAGTTTCCAAATATAACCCTCCTTTAGAAATAAGTAAACTATATTAAGTTTTGAGTGCAGTGGATAAAAAATTTTAATGTATAGTTGATTTTAATTTCTTTTCCATAAGTGCACTGATATGCCATAAAGAATATTATAGTCAAATTTGACTATAAGGCAAACTTTTTCTTCCGTCAAAATATTCTTTCGTATGAGTAGAGAACGAGTGAGCCATACTGAATATTGCTATAAAGGAAATGAAGTAAATTGTAAAAAAATTTCATAAAGAACACCTTCTGTTAATAGATGAAAAATGGTTTTTTCTTCATATTGTCGAATAGGATAAAAGGAAGAGAAATATTAAACATTGCTTGTAGCAAGCTTTAGTAATTTGGGGAATTCATTGTGTGTATGTTACATCTGAAATGAGGTGAATATATATTATGAAAATATGGGGACGAATTTCGGATACAGGAAAGTATTCAATACCGCTACAACCAGTATTGTGGATTGACGGATCGAAAAAGGAAAACGAATTTCCTCAAGTAGCCGTTACATTACAAATTGGTAGTATGTATACAGAACAGTTTTCGTATGAATTGACCTACGATGTAAACGACATACTTATTATGCGAATTGAAGTGGAAAATAAAGGAGTAGAAATGATTTCGAGAGTTGTTGTAAGTCATATGATTCGAGATTACTTTGCTTATATTCCTAATTCTTTAAAAGTTGATAAGGGGATAAGTGAGTTTTTATTCCAGCTTGTTAGATGGCGAATTGATGATTTGTTACCGAATGAGAAGGTGGAACTACGTTGTAAAATAAAAGCTAATAAAGATAAAGCTCTTAAACAAACATTCTTTCAGGCTACATATACATTTCAAGATAAAGAGATATCATATGGCCCACTGCAAACAAATGAAGTTGTTGTGCGTCAATGATAAAAAGGAACCTGTACAAAAGGTTCCTTTTTTAGTGAAGGTTGTGTTTTTTGAGTATTTTCTTTTGCTCCATTCCTTTTTTTCCTACATAGTTATTTTTGTAGCCAAAGTATAGAATAAATAAAAATGAAACAACATTAACAATAGCGTCGATTTGATCGTTTGTAATAAAGTGTATGCCGAAAGAGGTAAATAATAATTTTAATGATAATAGAAAACCAGCTAGTAAACGCATAGCATCTGATAGATTCTCTTTTTGTAGCATATAGATTACTCCTTTCTATAAAAGTTATATTATATATATGAAATAGAGTAGAAAAGGTATACAAGCTTAAGCAGAAATGTACATTGCATATGTACATTTTTTATTTTGTAGAAAAACATTATTG
>NZ_WEII01000072.1:0-21451 GCF_009183805.1 Bacillus sp. B2-WWTP-C-10-Post-4
ATAATATATTTTGAAAAAAATCAATGAAAAAATGGGAGCTTTTTTAGAGAGAGATGGTGTTATTAGGGATATACATATAAGAATAGTGTGTGAATTTTTATATGTATAAAATAGTATGAAGTCCTTTTTCATTACAAATAATAAAGCCTAAATGCTATTTCACGAATTATAAATGTGAAAAGGAGGTTTTATCATTTGAATTCATTAAAAAATAACTTGTCTATTGTTGCTTTAGGTGGAGTAAATGAAATAGGAAAAAATATGTATGCTATCCAATATGAAAATGATATTGTCGTCATTGATTGTGGATCTAAATTTCCAGATGAAAGTTTATTAGGGATTGATTTAATAATTCCAGACGTCACATATTTGCAAGAAAATAAAGAAAAAATTCGCGGTTTAGTAGTAACGCACGGGCATGAGGACCATATTGGCGGAATACCATATTTTTTAAAACAACTAAATGTACCAATCTATGCAACAAAGTTAACGTTAGGTTTAATTGAAATTAAATTAAAGGAACACAATCTTCAAAATGATACGGAATTAATCGTTATTCATTCAAAATCAGAAATTGATTGTGGTTCTATTAAGGCAACCTTTTTTAAAACGAACCACAGTATTCCGGATTGTCTCGGTATTGTTTTTCATACACCAGAAGGTACTGTAGTACATACAGGTGATTTTAAATTTGATTTAACACCAGTAAATAATCAACATCCTGATATTCATAAAATGGCTAAAATAGGAAGTGAAGGTGTACTAGCTTTATTATCTGAAAGCACAAATGCAGAACGCCCAGGTTTTACTCCATCAGAAAGGTCAGTAGGAGAACGGGTAGAGGAAATATTTATGAAAGCAAATAGAAAAGTAATTATTTCTACATTTGCTTCTAATGTGAATCGTGTTCAGCAAATAGTTGAAGCTTGCATAAAAACAAATCGAAAATTGGCTTTGCTCGGGAGAAGTATGGTAAATGTAGTAGAAGTTGCTCTAGAGGAAGGGTATTTACATATTCCAGACGGCATGTTAATTGAATCGAGTGAGATAAATCGTTTAGATTCAAAGCAGGTAGCGATACTTTGTACAGGAAGTCAAGGAGAACCGATGGCAGCTTTAGCGCGTTTAGCTAGTGGAAACTATAGACAAGTGGATATTTTACCAGAAGATACGGTTATTATAGCCGCGACCCCTATCCCAGGAAATGAACGTAACGTTTCTCGAATTATCGATAATTTATTTGCATTAGGAGCAAAGGTGATTTACGGATCAGGTAGTTCTACTGGAGTGCATGTATCCGGTCATGCATATCAAGAAGAGTTGAAGTTAATGCTTACATTAATGAAGCCAAAATATTTTATTCCAATTCATGGAGAGTTTAGAATGCTACATCACCATAGTTTGTTAGCAGAATCAATTGGTATTGAAAAGGAAAATATCTTTATCGTTCGTAATGGAGATGTTGTAGATATTAGTAATGAAGTGGCCGTTCAATCTAGAAAAATACAGGCTGGAAATATATATGTAGATGGATTAGGAATTGGTGATGTTGGAAATGCCTTATTACGTGATCGTAAACAACTTTCGGAAGATGGAATGCTCGTTATAGTTATTACTTTTAATAAAGTCGATGGAGAAATTATTTCCGGTCCTGATATTATCTCTCGTGGATTTATCTATGTTCGTGATTCAGAAGAGTTTTTGAAGGAATTAAATAAATTAGCTGTTATTACAATTAATAATTTGAAGAAAGAGAATGTGAATAGCTGGGGTATTTTGAAAAAAGAAGTAAGAGAGGCTTTAGGGAAGTTTATATATACTAATACGAAAAGAAAACCGATGATCCTCCCTATAATAATAGAGGTTTAATAGTAAAAAAGAATTCTCGTAGGGGAATTCTTTTTTGTTTTGAAGACAGAATGAACATATAATGAAATAAATAGAAATGGAAGGAAATAAAAGATGTTATTAAATAAACGTTTTACAATTGGAGAAATGGCAAAAATGCATAATATCGCAGAATCTACATTAAGGTATTATGATGAAAAAGGAATTTTTCATCCGTCTACTGTGGACTCGCAAACAAATTATCGTTATTACACAATCGATCAATTTTCACTATTAGATACGATTAAGTTTTTACGCCAATTAAACATTCCGTTAAAGGAAATTAAGAAATATATTGATGAAAGAAATCCAGCATACGCACTCAATTTACTGGAAAAACAACAAGAGATGATGCTGAAGAAACAAAGAGAAATTGAGTATGCTTTAGCGAAAATGGAGCATAGAATTCATTTAATTAAGGAAGCAACAAAAGCAAAAGCTGAACAAATGGTAATAAAAGAGATCCCGCAGCGAAAAATAACAGCTATTGCGGTTGCCCCGAATACGACGGATGATATGTTTGAGTACTACATTCATTCGTTGCAAAAAAATATGAGGCAAATGGATGATAGCTTATTTTCTGGAGATATTGGTGTAACTGTTGCGAAAAAAGGGTTAATGCAAAATGAGTTTCAAGCATATAGCAGTGTATTTATTCTTTTGGATTATATGCCTTTTGAAGTACAGAGTTCAGATGAAATTAAAGAAGGTATGTTTGCCTGTGTATATCATCATGGGCCATATGAAGAAACTGATGAAACATATAAGAAGCTAATGAAATATATTGATCAAGAAGGATACGAAATAAGTGGAGATGCAATTGAGATTGCATTAATTGATTGGTCTGTAACAGAAGATCCTGAGGAGCAAGTAACAGAAATTCAAATTCCTATAATGAAAAAACAAAGCAATAAGTTATAGGACTCGTATAATTACAAATGAGCATCAAACGCGATAATTAAGTCACCTATTTTTTAATTCTCTATTGACCTTAAGGTTACTTGAAGGTTTAAACTAAGAAAAGAGAGTTGAAAAAAAGGAGCATATTAGAGTATGGAAGCAACAGAAAAATTAAGAGAAAAACCAATTAAAAGCTTATTTATTTCTTATTTAATACCAGCAGTTCTTGGAATGGTATTAATGTCAGTGAATATTGTAATTGACGCGGTTATGATTAGTAGAGGAGTTGGGGCGAACGGTTTAGCAGGAGTGAACGTGGCTATTCCAGCCTTTTCGATTTTCTTCTCTATTTCATTATGGATCGGAATGGGCGGGGCAACGTTATACTCCATTGCATTAGGTGAAAATAAACGAGAAAGAGCAAGGTCTATTTTTACTCAATCAATGACGGTAGCAGTTGTTATCGTAGGGATTTTAGCAGCGATTTGCTTATGGAGAATAGAAGATTTAGCATACTTATTTGGTGCAAACGAAGTGATTCTACCATATGCGTTAGACTATTTACACGTATTATTAACATTTGGAATGATATACGTTTTAGAAAATATTTTAAGTACATTTATACGAAATGATGGAAATCCTAATTTAGCAATGGCTGGTCTTGTTGTAACGGCTGTATTAAATATAGTGTTTGACTATATCTTTATTTTTATCTTTGGATGGGGCGTAACAGGTGCTGCCTCAGCGACTATTCTTTCGGCAGCGATTGGTTTCCTTGTATTATTAACCCATTTCTTTAGAAAAAGTAGTATTTTAAAGTGGACGAAATTTCATTTTGAATGGGATACTGTCAAACAAATTATGGTGATTGGTTTCCCAAGTTTTACAGCAGAAAGTACGGTTGCAATCGTAACGATTGGTTTTAATATCGCATTTGTCCAATATGCAGGAGAAGTAGGAGTAGCTTCCTATGCGATGGTGAATAGTATTCATGCAATGACATTACTATTATTCTTTGGTGTTGGAGCAGCATTACAGCCAATTGCTAGTTTCCATTACGGGGCAAATTTATCAGAGAGACTTCGTGAAGGATTGAAGTTTGCTGTGAAAATTGCAGTTGTCCTTGGAGGCGTTGCGATAATTGTCGGATTATTCTTCGGGAAATATATCATTGGTTTATTTGATGTTCAATCTCCAGAATTATTGGAGTTAACCTTAACAGGTATTAGTTTATTCTTTATCCAATACGTATTTTTAGGTTATAACATTGTGTATGGAGAGTACTTCCAATCAGTGCGACAAACGAAGAAATCAGTACTTATTATAATGAGCCGAGGATTACTATTTATTATTCCATTGTTATGGATTATGCCGAAACTATTTGGTATAAATGGAATTTGGCTCGTTATGCCAGTTGCAGAAGTAATGACAGCGATTATCGTATTTACGATGAATCGTATGAAACATCCTGTTCCATTAAATATGGCAGGAGAGAAAGAAGCGATATGATAAAAAATCCCCTTAAGCAATTAAGGGGATTTTCTTATTCCTTTAAACTAATAGCAAAAGATCCATCCGTTTCTTGAACAGAAGCAAAGGCAACGTTTTTAATATTTGTAATTCCTTTTTCTTTTAATTCTTTATATAACCATTTTTCATCTTTATGTATTAACTTTAAGTTATCATATTGAATTTGTGAATCGACGATAAGTGCAATTGGTAATCCAGCATACTTAACATCTATGTTTAAATCTTTTGGAGTTAATGGTACAAGTTCTCTTTTTGGTAAAATACTAATAGCGCCGTTCGCTTCTAAAATAGCGTATTCAATTTCATGAACACTTGGATATCCTGCAACGCGAAGATTAGAAAGCAGTTCTGCAATGGGGTATCTACTTTTTTGTAAGTTCTCAAAAATAATATCACCATGTTTAATTAAAATGATAGGGTGTCCGAGAATAAAACGATTTAGTTTGTTGAATAGGCTTAATTTTGTAAGGAGTAAATGTAAACATGTGATAACAACCATACCGAGAAATGCTTGTAAAGCACCAGAGACGGGTATGGCCTGGAAAGCTAAATAAGATAAAAAAATTATAGCCCCAAAATCATGAGGAGTTAGTTGCGCTAACGCGGATTTACCGAGTAACTTAAGCGATAGCAAAAATAAGATGAAAAAGAACGACACGTTACATAAAAAGAGAAGCAATAGAGACACTCCTTCGTGTAAAGTTGTACTTACTATTCCCGAAAGTAATATAAATATTACCTTTCAGAGGATAAATTAGGGTTTATTGGAATTTGTCTGTATACAAACAAATAAATGGATATTATCATGAAGGAAGTAAAAGAAAATAGGAGTATATGAATATGAGAAAGAAGAAAATAATGAAGGGCATTTTAGTTGTTATAATGATTTGCGCCGTGTATGCGGGGTTTTTACAATATCACATTTATAAGCATGGGCATATGAATGCAACATACGATGCTGATTACATAATTGTACTAGGATCGAAAGTAAATGGGACGAAACCATCTTATTCATTGCAATATCGTATTGATAAAGCAGCTGAATATTTAAAATCACATGAGAAAACAATCGCTATCGTATCTGGAGGACAAGGAAAAGGCGAAGACATTTCAGAAGCATTAGCAATGAAACAAGGACTAATAAAACAAAATATCGCAGAAGACCGCATTATAATGGAGGACAAATCTACGAGTACAGATGAGAATATTACATTCTCAAAACCGTTAATTCCAGCTGATATGAAAAAAGGTATGATCGTAACAAACGATTTTCACATGTTTAGAGCGAAAAAAATAGCGGCCAAACAAGGTTTACAATTAGAAGGTCTTCCGGCAAAAACACCGAAACCAATCATCATTCCATCGAATGTACGAGAATATTTAGCAATTACACAGTATTGGTTTATGAATCGAATATAGTGAAAGTGATCCCGTCTGAAACTCAGGCGGGATTTAGTTTGAGGAAAATCTTACAAATATGTCACGTTCGTGAAAGGTAAAGCGATAGTTTCTAGAATGATTTCCTGACATAATGAAGGTAACAAAAACTATTTAGAGGTGAATCGGATGAAAGGAAATAATATTTTATCTTCGTTATGTTACTTTAGTATCTTTTTTGCACCATTTTTACTACCAATTATCGTGTACTTTGTTGCAGAAGATGAAGTGAAGTATCACGCGAAAAAAGCATTTTGGTCACATGTTTTCCCATACGCAATCTTATTTGGAGGACTAGCAGTATCAGGCATGTACGGTTTAGGTTTCAATCAATCTGACGGTGCTGGAATTGGAATGGCTATCACATATGCAGTGTTCATTCTTGTAGGAATTTACTACTTCATTTGGAATATCGTAAAAGGTATTAAAGTTTTGAAAACGGCGTAATAAGATAATTATAATTTCATTTACCGTATCGATAAACGTTTTAAAAAAGGGCAATTCAAAAAGAATTGCTCTTTTTGTGCTTATAAGTTGTGAAAATTGAAAAAGATATGTTAATTTTTCATTATGAAGAGAAAAAAGGAGTGATTTTCATGAATGAGATCATACATAAGATGGAGCAACATGTTTCAGTTCGTAAATATAAAGAAGAATCAATTCCGAAAGATGTAGTAGAAAAGATGGTGCATGCTGCGCAACATGCAGCCTCATCACATTTTGTACAGGCGTATTCTGTTATATATGTAACAGATCAGGAATTAAAGGCTAAACTAGCAGAGCTATCCGGAAATCGCCATGTGAAGGACTGTGCAGCATTTTTTGTTTGTTGTGCAGATTTAAAACGACTTGAAATTGCATGTGAAAAACATAGTACAGAGATAAAGCATGAGGGAGTAGAAGACTTTATCGTTGCGACGGTAGATGCTTCACTTTTTGCGCAAAACTTAGCACTAGCAGCAGAATCGTTAGGATACGGTATTTGTTATATTGGTGGTATTCGTAATAATCCGAGAGAAGTGAGTGAACTGCTTCATTTACCGGATAAAGTATATCCTGTATTCGGAATGACAGTCGGTGTACCAGATGAAGAACATGGAGTTAAACCACGTTTACCAGTAGCAGCAGTTCTTCATGAAAATGGATATGATGAACAAAAATATGATGAATTACTAAACGAATATGATGAAACGATGAACGCGTATTATAAAGAAAGATCATCAAACAAGAAAAACGTAACATGGACGGAATCAATGAGTTCGTTTATGTCTAAAGAAAAAAGAATGCATATGAAAGAGTTTTTAAGTGAAAAAGGACTAAATAAAAAATGAGTGAAATGGCAAACCTGTGATGCGGGTTTGCCTTTTTTGAGAAGGAGAAATACCTAAGGCCAGAAAGTTGTTTATTCTTTCTGAACTTAGGTATTTTGTTTGTTATCATGTACATAGAAATAAAAATTAATAACTTTTTACAAAAGTGATAGAAAATGAGAATGAAATGCCAATAGTAAGTAAAAGCGGCATAATAGCCGCTTTTTATCGTTTTATTTAGTATTTGATTTGAAATATTTTCCTTATGAAAGAAAGATTATTGCTAATTGTAAACTGTCAATAAAGTTATTTAAGTTTTGATATGGAATACCCCGCCGGAAAATACAGTAATAATTTCGTTTGAACATATCTGTTATTGCACGATCTAAAGCATCCTCTATAACAAGTTCAAACTTTCAATAAGAAGATAACCCCCTGTACAACTTAAAAGAATGTACGTAAATATTTTAAAAATCCGTTGATTAAGCCATTTAAAAATAATTTGACCTATAAACAAACCTAAAAATACAATTGGAATGGCATAAAAACTTGATTCCCAAATGGTTTTGTTTGTGCCAGTAAAGAGTATTTGAGTTACTAGACTAATGAAATATATAAACAGATAAAAAGCTAATGTAGTTGCTCTTAACTTCTCTTTTTCAGTATTAGTTCCTGTAAAATAAAGTAACAGGGGTGGACCTGGCATACCGATACTTGTCGTTAAAAGACCAGATAATCCGCCAACTATGAAATCTCTAGATTGTGTTGATCTAACCTTAACGTTGCATATTAGCAACAATGTTAATAGTAAGAGTAGGATGCTAACTGCTAATTTAAAAGTGTTTATGTTAACGGAAATGAAAATTAAAATGCCAAAAGGAACACCAACTATACTTCCAAAAATAAACCTTTTCAGTAGAACAAAATCAACGTCCATTCTTATTTTCCAAATGAGTGAAATGGAGATAATTAAAGATAAAATAATGTTTATTTGTATAGCTTCTTGTGGTAGAAATAACATAAGTAAGAAAGGGGTTGCCATTATGGAAAAGCCAAAACCTGTACTTGCTTGCAGAATAGAAGCCACTAATATAATACATATGAAAAAGAATGTGATACCCAAAACAGCCCTCCTATTTAATCAAGTTTAACTAGTTAAAGTCTATTATTTAAGTGCAATATTTCACAAACTTATTTGTATTTTAACATAAATATCTAGTTTTTTCTCAAATAGTGTTGCCATATAAGGCTCTTTAACTAAAAAATCTGACTTGTGTTTTTAAACAATTTTATTATGGGGAAACAAATAATGAATGGGATCAAAATGTATTGATTATCATTAAATTATTCACTGAGATCCCCGCGATAAAACAAGAACAGCCATATAAAACTTACAAAAATACAGCATGTAGCTAATAAACAGCCAATCATTTGAGGAGAAAGAATTTCTAACAGCCCTCCTGTAAAAAACATCGATAACTGAATAAGAGATCCGTAAATGGAATAATGGAATGAAAAAACTTTACCTATCATATTTTCGTGTGTGTAAGTTTGAAGTAATGTCGTATCAAGTGGAACGATGATTCCTCCTGCTATGCGCATACAGAATAAAGTAATGATACCGATAATAAGTTGATCGGATAGAATGAATCCGAGAAAGAAAATTCCTTGTAATAAGTAGGCCCAACCGAATACTTTTTTCATTTTTTCTTTATTATGGGATATATATAGATTAACGAGAAGGCTTCCTATCATAAGCCCAGCACCTTGAACCGTATATAAAATCCCAATGTTCGTATGGAAAATTTTTTCGGCATAGATCGTTAGAAGTAGTTGATAAGCACCTCCAATAATCCCCCATGAAATGCCGACAAGAATTAATGTTAAAATGATTTTTGTTTGTAATATGTATGTATAACCACCTTTTATATCAGTGAAAAATGCTTTGTTCTTGTTACAAGTATCATGAGCAGGAATACTCATGTTATAAATAAAATAGGCTGAAATAAAGTATGATAGGCTATTTACTAAAAAAGCGAACTCAATATGTAAAGATTGTGCAATTACTCCGCCCAAAGAAGCCCCCATAATAGACATAAAACCATTAATTGTACTAGAAAGAGAGTTAGCAGTTACGAAATGATTTTGGTGTACGATATTTTTTAGAGTTGCTTGTTTAGCCGGTTCAAATAAACAAGAAAGTACAGATAAACATATATTAGCAATGAAAATAATCTCAATTTTATAGCCTGCGAGTAAGTATGTAAGGACTAGAATTCCCCGTGTAATATCGGTAAAAATCATAATATTCTTTTTAGAGAAACGATCTACAATTCCGCCTATGAATGGACTAAGAAGAAGCTGTGGTAAACTTTTACTTATAAAAGTAAGTGCGATCATAAACGGCGATTCCGTTATGTTGTAGACAAATGTTAATAAAGCTACCGTATGGAACCAATCCCCAAGTACACTTAATGTTTGCCCATAAAATAGTTTATTGAAGTTTTTATTTGTTTTAAGAAGTGTGGAATAAGAAACTGACATAAATAGATTAATCCTTATGTAATGACGATGTTTGAATTTGTTCTTTCCACTCACTTAAATACACTTTTTCCGCTGTGGGAAGTCCAACAGGTAATTGTGCAATCAATTCTAAACTATTTCCATCAGGGTCGTTAAAGTATACGGCTGCATGTGCTAATTCCGGAAAAACAATCGGTTCAATTGGTTCCATTCCAAAGTCTTTTCGTGCTGAAATTCCTTTTTGATTTAGCCAATGAATCGCATTTTCTAAATCATGTAAACTTACTTGAAAGGCGATATGTCGTAAAGAGGGGTGATAATTCACTTTGTATTCTGTGCCTTCCCAAAGGCCGAGCCAACTCTCATTTTCTTTAATCCAAAAGAAAGCAATATTATCTCCTCTTTTATATAATTTTAGCCCTAGTGATTCATAAAAAGGTATTGATACTTTTAAGTTGCGGACAGGTAAATGTGCTTCGTAAAGACCTCTAATCATTGTAATCCCCCTTAGTAAAAATGTTTCTTATTCCATAGTAAACAATATGTTGCTAGTTGAAATCGCAAATAAGAGGGATATAAATTCATACGAAAGTATGAAAAAAACAGCTCATATTTGAGCTGTTTTTCTATAGTTTTTAGTTCATTTTTCAAGGATAGGATATATTAATATCCGTATCCGCCGCCACCCCAACAGCTACATCCGATGATGATTAGAAGGATGAATAGTACGATAAGCAAAGCAAATCCACCGCCGAAACCA
The DNA here is from genome assembly GCF_009183805.1 of Bacillus sp. B2-WWTP-C-10-Post-4. NCBI lineage: Bacteria > Bacillati > Bacillota > Bacilli > Caryophanales > Bacillaceae > Bacillus > Bacillus sp. B2-WWTP-C-10-Post-4. The sequence goes on from NZ_WEII01000072.1 coordinate 10,348, forward strand.
GCGCAACTTCCACCATAACTCATATGTTTTCCTCCTTTTTAGTAAGTTAATCTATATGGTTCATGGACTACTATATACAGTATGTTTTTTGTATAGAAAACGAGCCAGTCTCATTTATAATTAGACAAATGCCTGTAGATTCATTAGGATTGCATGTTAGTGATTTGTAAATAAACCTTTACGTAATTCATAATTTAGGCATAAAAAATAAAAAATTGTAAAAAAAACCATTTTCTTATTTTTTTATGAGAGAATATGTACTATAATTTTACAAGTAATATTATGGGAAAAGGGAGTTTTAGTATAGAGATGGAGATGGGACAATTAAAAAATAAAATAGAAAACAAAAAGAAAGAGTTAATTCAACTTGTTGCGAGACACGGATTGGATCATGATAAAGTTTTGTTATTTAGTCGTGATTTAGATATACTTATTAATAAGTTTATGAACATAAAAGACAAAGTGCATAAATAAAAAATTTATAGTTTTTTATATTAAGATGTTTCACAGAAAGGAGAGGACAGTAATTGGAACATTTACAGGAAGAATTGTATAAACAAATAAAAGAAGAAAAAGGTACAGTTACAATTTTCTTAAAGAGTGGCGTTAGAATAGTAGGAGAAGTTGTTGGAGTGGATAAATTTACAGTTTTAATCTTAGTGGATGGAAAACAACAGCTTATTTATAAGCAGGCTATATCAACAATAATGAAATAAGACACTCTTGTTGAGTGTCTTATTTCATTATTGCTTGCATGCCTCAACATCAATGCCGGCAGCAATTAACTTCTTTTCTCCATCTTGTTCAATAATTTTTTGTAATTTAGATAGGAAAGAATCAAAGTTTGTATGCTTTGCTACTTGGAATGTCATTTTATGTTCAATTGGTAGCCACGTATCAATATCAGCTTCGTTATGCTGGATTTTCACCTCAAGTTTATCGAGTGCATTAGCAACTTTTGCTTCGTACGTTTCTTTCGCTTCAAACTCCATCCATAAGTCATATAATTCCTCGCCGAGAGAACCTGTTAACGTTTGTTTAATATTTAAAATAGCCTCCAGTTCATTTTTTTGTTTTTGTAGCTGTAATTCGTGACTATTCATTGTATCAAAAGCAGGAATATCACCAGCTTCGGCTTCGACTAGGTCGTGAATAATAACCATTTTAAGTAATTTCTCAATACTTACTTTTTGATCCAAATAAGGTTCAACTAAAATGGCCATTAGAGACATCCGCCATGTATGTTCGGCAACACTTTCTTGACGTCCGTTGGAAAGCCAGCTATGTCGCATTTCATATTTTAGTTTTTCTGCTAATGCAATGACTTGTAAAATGTTGTGTTCCATCGTGATCCTCCTCATTTATTCATACCATAATTCTAATATAGAAATGAAATGTGTCAATTTCATGAGTATATTGCGATAAACAGATGATAAGCGTATAATACATGTTATATGTGAAAACGTATTATTAAAATAAAAAAATGTTATATAAAAATGGAAAGGAAAGGGCAGAAATATGGGAGAGAAAAATCAAGTATTAGCTAGACCACAAAGAAGAAAAAGGAAGTTTGATATTTCTAGCCCAGTGGGCATTATAGTAGGTTTCATTATAGTGATAGCGGCAATTATGCTTGGCGGCGGTGGAATAAAAGCTTTCAAAAACTTTTTAGATGTTTCATCTATTTTAATTGTCATAGGGGGAACAACAGCGACAATTGTTGTGGCATATCGATTTGGAGAAATAAAAAAATATACGAAAAGCATTTTTACTGTTTTACATAGAAGAGAAGAAGATTTAGAACAGTTAACGGATTTGTTTGTCGATTTTTCGAAAAAGTCTAAAAAGCACGGCTTGCTTTCTTTAGAGGTAGATGGAGAGCAAGTAGACAATCCTTTTATTCAAAAAGGAATTCGATTAATGTTAAGCGGTTACGATGAAGATGAATTAAAAGAAGTGTTATTGAAAGATATTGAAACGGAAGTGTATGAGTTAAGAAAAGGAGCAGCATTATTAGATAAAATTGGTGATTTTGCTCCAGCTTGGGGAATGATTGGTACGTTAATCGGTCTTATCATTATGCTCCAAAACTTACAAGATACATCGCAAATTGGTACAGGAATGGCAGTTGCGATGTTAACGACATTATATGGGTCTGTACTTGCGAATATGATTGCAATCCCTCTTGCGGAAAAAGTATATCGTGGTATTGAAGATTTATATACAGAGAAGAAGTTTGTAATAGAAGCAATTTCAGAATTGTATCGTGGACAAATCCCTTCTAAATTAAAGTTGAAACTGGATACATACGTATACGAAACAAAGGTAAAAAAGGTAAAAGGAGCAGCCTAATATTTCAAGGAGTGGTATGATGAGTAAAGGACCGCAAAAGGGATCGCCTCGTTGGATGACGACTTTTACAGATTTAACGATGTTATTATTAACTTTCTTTGTATTACTAGTTGCTACATCAAAGCAAGATGCAGTAAAATTGTCAAAGATGCTTGAAAAGTTTAGTGATACGGGGCAAGTAGATGCAAAAGTAATGGAAAATACAATACCGGATATTTCACATGAAAAAAATGATGAAAAAATGATTTCAAAAAAGAGAATGGATGAATTATATAAGAAGTTAAAAGCGTATGTAGATAATAACGGTATTAGTCAAGTGAATGTATATCGAGAGGATACAGGGGTAAGCGTCGTTATAGTAGATAATTTAATATTTGATACAGGCGATGCGAACGTTAAGCCCGAAGCGAAAGGGATAATAAGTCAATTAGTTGGATTTTTTCAATCCGTACCTAACCCAATTGTTGTAGAGGGACATACAGATAGTAGACCTATTCATAACGAGAAATTCCCTTCTAATTGGGAGCTATCTTCAGCACGAGCGGCAAATATGATTCACCATTTAATTGAAGTGTATAATGTGGACGATAAAAGGCTAGCTGCGGTAGGATATGCAGACACAAAGCCAATTGTACCAAATGATTCACCGCAAAACTGGGAAAAAAACCGTCGCGTTGTTATTTATATAAAAGAGTAGTATATTATTATTTTAATAATAAAATAATAAAAACACGAAAATTCTTTTAAAAAAATATTAAATTTTATCATTTTATTTTGTATAATGAGTGAGAATGATAAGGTGAAATATTAAGATATATTTATACATAGAAGGAGAGAATTAAAAAGAATGGCACATAAAATTTTAGTAGTAGACGATGCGATGTTTATGCGAACGATGATTAAAAACTTATTAAAAAGTAATGCTGAATTTGAAGTTATTGGCGAAGCAGAGAATGGGGTAGAAGCAATTCAAAAGTATAAAGAACTTCAACCTGATATTGTAACATTAGATATTACTATGCCAGAAATGGACGGGCTTGAAGCATTAAAAGAAATTATTAAAATTGATTCAAGTGCAAAGGTTGTTATTTGTTCTGCAATGGGACAACAAGGTATGGTATTAGATGCAATTAAGGGCGGGGCAAAAGACTTTATTGTAAAGCCATTCCAAGCGGATCGTGTAATTGAAGCTTTAACAAAAGTAGCAAATAGTTAATATAGAAGGGGTGCCACAAGGAATCAAAACAGTGATAGCGGATCGACGTGTGGCCCCCTTTTTTCTCATTATAAAACACTAAATTGTTATACATAAATGAAATGTTTGTTAGACAGGTAGGGGATAAAAATGCAAACAGATCTATTAAATATATTTTTCGAAGAGTCAGAAGAACATTTACAGTCGCTAAATGAAAATGTGCTAGTGTTAGAACAAAATCCTGCTGATATGGATGTTGTAGGAGAAATATTCCGATCCGCTCATACATTCAAAGGTATGTCTGCGAGCATGGAATTTACGGAAATGGCTGATTTAACGCATAAGATGGAGAATGTGTTAGATGAAATTCGTCATGGAAATATAGTTGTAAATGCGGATATTATTGATGTGATTTTTGAGTGCATTGATAATTTGGAGAAGATGGTTGCAGATGTGCAACAAGGTGGAATGGGCAATATTGATGTAGCCTCAACTAAACAGAAATTAGAAGCATTATTGAACGGCAATGTAGAAACTCCTACGGAACATATAGAGCAAAATCATATAGACACCGATGATGGAGTTTCGCATGAAGTGCATATAACAGTTGAACAGCAAGCAATTTTAAAAGCGGTACGTGCTATTATGTGTATTGAAGCATTGCAAAATGTAGGGAATATACAAAAAACAGCTCCGAGTATTGAAGAAATTGAAGCAGATGCTTTCGGATTTGAATTTACAGTATTTATGGATACTGATTGTAGTATAGAAGAATTGAAACAAGTAGTACTTCATGTTTCTGAAATTGAGAAAGTGGAAGTAAAGCAAGGAGAACCTATATCGAAGGAAGTAGCTTCTAAAAAAGTCGTGACACAAGAAGTTGTGCAAGTAGAAGAAAAGCTACAACCTGCTGTGGTTACGCAAGTAAACTCACCGATAGAGGCAACGAATCAACCTTCAAGTACTATGCCAGCTAAAAGTACTACAAAAACGAAAAATGCTAAAGTGGAGAATCGTTCAATTCGTGTTCAATTAGAGAAAATCGAAAGATTAATGAATATGTTTGAAGAAAGTGTAATTGAACGTGGGCGCATTGATGAATTGGCTCAAACGATTCAAAACAAGGAGCTAATTGAACATTTAAATCGATTAGGCGATATTTCAAAAGATATTCAAAATGTACTATTAAATATGCGTATGGTGCCGATTGAAACTGTGTTCAATCGTTTCCCGCGTATGGTACGTATGTTAGCGAAAGATTTAGGGAAAAAAATTGATTTACAAATTACAGGTGAAGATACTGAAGTAGATAAAATTGTTATTGATGAAATCGGCGATCCGCTCGTTCATTTAATTCGAAATGCAATCGATCACGGTGTTGAAACTGTTGAAAAACGACGTGATGCAGGTAAAAATGAGACAGGTACGATTAAATTAGAAGCCTTTCATAGTGGAAATCATGTCGTTATTCAAATTACGGATGATGGAAACGGTATTAATAAAGGGAAAGTATTAGAAAAAGCGATTAAAAATGGCGTTGTAACTGAAGCGGATGCGAACAGATTAACAGATCGTGAAGTGTTTGATCTTATTTTCCAACCGGGATTTAGTACAGCTGAAGTTGTATCAGATCTTTCTGGACGCGGTGTCGGATTAGATGTTGTAAAACATACGATTCATAGTTTAGGTGGACATTTAATTATTGATTCTGAGGAAGGAAAGGGAAGTACATTTAGAATTGAACTTCCATTAACGTTATCTATTATTCAATCTATGCTTGTTCAAACGAATGATAAGCGTTATGCTTTACCTCTTGGAAATATCGTTGAAGCAATTCGAATTAAGAGAGAAGACATCCAATCCTTACAAGGAAAAGATGTATTAAATTATCGTAATCAAATTATTGAAGTGAAACATTTAAGTACTGTATTTGGTGAAAAAACAGTAGATGAGGCGTTTGCGTCATATGATGGTCAAATGGTTCCTGTGTTAATTGTTCGTAACACACATCGCAGCTATGGACTTATTGTAAACACAATTATCGGTCAAAGAGAAATAGTCTTAAAGTCATTAGGTGACTTCTTTGCAGAGAGTTCTAACTATTTCTCTGGTGCGACGATTCTCGGTGATGGACGAGTGGTCCTCATTTTAAACCCAGAAGGTTTATAATAGGAATGAAGGAAAGCTCCCCACTTGTATACAATTGGGGAGCTTTTTGGCTAATCGTTACGAATCTAATAATGGGATACATAGTAACGTTTTATACTAATGAGTTTGCTAAAATAAAATAAGAGTTTATATTATTTGATAGAAAAACAGAAATGAGGAGGCAGGGAAAATGCCTGAGCAACACACAAAAGGGGATACGAGCACGATTGTGCTAGAAAAAGAAAATGAGCATTTAACGCCCCAAGAATGCGATATTCTTGGCGAAATTGCAAATATATCATTTGGTTCAGCTTCGACTGTATTATCAACAATTTTAAATAGGCAAGTAAGCATTACTGCTCCTCGTATAGAGTTGGTAGATTTATATGATTCAAGAGATGTCGAAGTTCCGCATGTTGTATTAAACATTCATTTTACAAAAGGATTAGATATGGAAAACCTTCTTGTTCTTAAGCAAGATGTTGCATTGTCCATTGCAGATTTAATGATGATGGGAACAGGTGAAGTGGAGGACGGAAAAGAACTTGGTGAATTAGAGCTAAGTGCTGTACAAGAAGCGATGAATCAAATGATGGGATTCGCAGCTACATCTATGTCGGAATTCTTCCAAGATACAGTAGATATGTCTCCGCCGACGATTAAAGTTGTAAAGTTATCAGAAGAAATGGAGAAAATCTCTGAAATCGATGGGAATCATACGATTGTTAAAGTATCGTTTGATTTAAAGATAGATAATCTTGTAAACTCTAAACTTGTACAAATTGTTTCAGTTGAGCATGCGAAACAAATGGTAAATAAATTAATGCAATTATCTGGTGGAGTAGAAGAAACAGACGAACCAGCAGAAGTAGTGGAAACTGAGATTGTAGAAGAAGTTGAAAAAGAGCATTTAACACAAGAAGAGAAAGATGTGCTTGGTGAAATTGCAAATATTTCAATTGGTTCCGCTTCAACAGTATTATCAACGCTTTTAAATCAGCCAGTTACAATTAGTACACCAAATGTGGAAGCAATCAATGTTCGTCATTATGATGGAGTACCAGTACCATTTGTTATTTTAAATGTCGACTTTGTTGAAGGGCTAAAGAATGAGAATGTATTCGTATTTACGAAAGATGTCGCCTTAACAATGGTAGATTTAATGATGATGGGAACAGGGGAAGTTGACCCAGAAAAAGAGCTTACTGAATTAGAACTGAGCGGTATTAAAGAAATTATGAACCAAATGATGGGTCATGCTGCTACGGCGATGTCAGAAATGTTTCAAGAAAAAATGGACATGACGCCGCCAAATGTTAAATTTGTAACGTTAAAAGAAGAAATGGAATATTTGGGAGAGTCAATGGAAGTGGACGAACTCGTTCAAATTACGTTCAATCTTGAAATTGGCGATTTGCTTCAATCGAAGATGTATCAAATTTTGCCAATTTCCGAAGCGAAAGAAATGGTAAGGCGACTTCTGTATCCGATGGTGGAAGAAGAAGAGATTGCCACAGAAGAAATTGAAGAAGAAAAAATTGTAGAACCAGTTGTGCAACCTATTGAATTTAAAGAAGTAAAACAAATGGAACCAGTATATATGGACACGTCCATTCTACAAAATGTAGAAATGAACGTGAAATTTGTATTTGGAAGTACAGTGAAAACGATTCAAGATATATTAAGTTTACAAGAAAATGAAGCAGTTGTACTAGATGAGGATATTGATGAACCGATTCGTATTTATGTAAATGATGTATTAGTAGCGTATGGTGAACTTGTAAATGTAAATGGATTTTTTGGAGTAAAAGTGACGAAATCACTATAAGGCATTGAAATAGGAGTTTGAACTAGTAGATGAAAAACGTAAAGTTTTTTCTAATGAGTTGGCTATGCATACATGTGTGCTTGTTCTTCCCCTTGCAAAGTCAGGCTGAGGAACAAATTGAGCCAGATCAAAAAATAAATGAAGTGAATGTACAAGAAGAAAATAAGGAATCTCAAGAATCTTCAGAGCAAGTGGAAACGAAACAAGATGAAGAGAAACAAAAAGAAGCAGAACAAGAAGTAGTAGTAAATAAACAATTGAATGAAAGAAAGATAGAAACAGAACAGGGAATTATTACAGTAAATAAGCCGGAGCTTAAAGTTGGCGAAGAAATGCGAATTGCTGTAGAACCAAATGGGAAAAACATTCAAAGCATGAAAGGTATATTGCAGTTACAAAAAAATGGCGAGCAATATGCGCAAGAAAGAATACTATCTTTTGAGTATGATGAAGAAACGAAGAGCTGGGTTGCGAACTATAAAGCAGGGGATTTTGATTTGCAAGGTGATTGGAATCTTCAGCTCGTTCAAAGTTACAAAGAGAATGAGAAAGAAGAGATCGTAAAAAATGAAGTGAAAGTCCCGCTCATTCGTATTAAAAATGAAACGCCAACTATAGATAAAGAATTGCCAAAGTTACAGAAAGTTACTATTGATGAAGTAAAAGAGAACTTAGTTGAACGAAAACAGGGAGATTCTATACATATACGAGTAAAAGCGTCAGATATAGAATCGGTTGTAAAAGAAGTGCGCGTTACATTAAAAGGGAAAGAAAATAAAGAGCTTTCGTTTTTATTAGACTACAACAAGCATGATATGGATTGGCAAAAAGTATTTGAAATAACAGAAGCATTGCCGGCTGGGCCATACGAATTACTTGTAGAGATAATAGATGCAGCAGGTAATAAACTTGTTGAAGAAAGTGAATATACCATTTCTGTTTTGGCGCCAAAAAACGAAGATGATAAAAAGATAGAAGAGAAAGAGAAAGAAGAGAAATTAGATAATAAACTAGAAAATGAATTAGAAGATAAGAAAGAAAATGAGAAGCAAGAAGATTTGAAAATCAAAAACCCGCTTCCAGAAGAAAAATTGCCAGTTGTTCAAATTCCGAAGCAAGATGAGAAAGTAAATAAGTTTATAAAAGAACCGTTGAAAGAGAAAGAGGAATTTACTTACGTTATAAAAGAGCCGTTCGAAGACAACAAGGAAGTAAATAAGGCGAAGGACCAAAAAGAGAACAATAACAAACAAGTTGTCTCTAAAAAGAAAGAACAAAAAGAAGAAACGAAAGACAAGGAAGAAGAAAAAGGTGAACAGGGAGTACAAGCTTCGGATGTATTTACTATCATGTCAGGTTTGTTCGTACTGTTTTTAGTTTTAAAGAGTAATAAAGAATGGGGCTAATTATTTCATAGTAGTGGAGGCGCTTAAATGGAGATTAAACGTACGACAATTGAAGATAAGACGCTACAACCATTAAAACAGCCTGCAGCTATTTCGGAACATGAAATCCAGAAAGAACGAAAGCGTAGCAATTTAGTGTTTACTGGACAGTCTAAAATTATTTCGAAAAATAATGAGATAGGTATTTTACTTGCAAGTTTAAGTGATGGAAGGATTATGAAGGAAATGCTTTCTAAAGAGATGGATACAGTGTTACAACTTTTTAAAAAGTTACATACGTTATCTGAAGAAGGAAAGCAATCAGAAAAAGTGTTTGAACAAGTAATTAGAAGTCTGCAAGGACTTATTAAGCAGGCGCATATAAAAGAACTTCCTTTGTTAGATGGAACATATGATTTCGCTGAAGTACAACTATCATTTGGTAGAAAAGTACATATTCCTTTACTAGATGTAAGTGCACTTATCTCTAGAGTGGAAAGTGATTCTTCAGAAGGAAATATAAATTTGATGGTAACGGTTATTACTGCTTATATAACGAAATTGTCTAACGAAACGATTTTAATTAGCGTTACAGACCGCATTGCTAAAGATCGGGATGTAAGTGTATGGAGAGCGCTTGCGGAAATGAACATGACACAATTATCACAGGCATTGAAACAAACGATGCAAGAACATAAATGGTCTATGACGTTTGTTTTTCTCTTCATATGGATTGTCGGTATTATTTTAATTCGAGTTATGTAAAAAGGTCGTCACTCCATTGTGACGACCTCTTTTATATTTTTTCGTAGAAGAATGTATCAAATCGCTGAAGATTGTAACGTTCAGGTGTTAAAATTTGTTCCGTACTACCAACAAATAGTACACCGCCTTTTCGTAAAGAACGACTAAATTTTTCGTAAAGTTTTACTCTTGCTTCTTCTGTGAAATATATCATTACATTACGACAAATAATCAAATCATAATTTGTATCGAATGACTGCATTAAAAGGTCGTGTTGTTTAAACGAGACGTTTTGTTTAATGTTTTGATGCAATGAATATAGATCATTCTCTTTTGTGAAATGACGTTCTTTCAAATCAGTAGGTAATTCCTTTAACGAACGTTCTGTATATTGAGCGCGTTTTGCGGTTTCTAAAATATGGAAATCAAGATCTGTTGCTTGAATTTCAAAACGAAATGGAGCTAGATGCTTTGATAAAATTAAAGAGAGTGTATATGGTTCTTCACCAGCAGCGCAAGCGGCACTCCATACCTTTAATTTTCCGCTATTTTGTTCGAGTAATTTTGGTAGTGCTTTCGACTCTAAAGTTTGCCATCGTTCTTTATTTCTAAAAAACTCTGAAACGTTAATTGTAATATAGTCAATAAAATTTAAAAATAAATTTTGATCAGCGCGTAATTTGTTTAAAAAATTAGTGTAGTTTTCGAAGCCTTTTCTCGAAATGAAAGCATCGATTCTACGGCGCATTCTATCTTGTTTATATGAAGCGATGTCCATATTGAATTGTTGTTTAAAACTCGCGATAAAATGATCATAATCTTGTTCAATTATCATATTTACAATGGGCACAATAATGGTATTGTGCCTCCCCCTTTACATCATACGAATTTTTTGTTCAAAGCTTTTTTTCATTTGCTTTTCATGTAATCCTGGTAAATCATAAATGACAGCATCAATACCTGCTTCTTTTGCAACATCGACAGGGATGACAGATGTATGTTTGTCCCCGTTATAAAAACAGAGAACTAAATCAGTGTCTTCAATAATTTGTTTAACAAAAAACATATAATCTGATCGGTAAATGGAGTCAGAAGGATGATTAAAAGCAACATATTCGGCTCCGTGTTTTTTTAAGTAATCAACGACTTCTTGAAATTCATCTGTTATTGCTTGTAATGGTTGCAGCGTGTAAAGGCATAAATTTTGAGCGAGTCTTTCATTCTCAACGAAAAAACGAAGAACCTCATTTTCAATAGATTTATAACATAATATGTAAATTTTATGTTTGTGAGCATAGTCAGTTAAAAATTTTTTAATTTCTTCTTGATCTAATGCTGTTAATTGATTTGAACCACAAAGGAAAATATTCATAGAATTGTGCCACCTCATGCTAAATTGTAACATATCTTTTATAAAAAATAACTGCAAAATATTACTGTTCAGAGTATAAT